>JALOOY010000238.1 GCA_025454185.1 Thermodesulfobacteriota bacterium | reverse complement strand
CATGGGGGTCCCCAGCTTGCGGTAGTTCTTGGCCCCGGCGTCGGTCTTGCCCTTCTCCGCCATCTCCCGGGCAAAGGCCTGGACCTCTGCGGGGAAGGCGAAAGGGCGCCGCTGTTGCCCGTGGAAGCAGAGGGCCTTGATCTTTTTCGACCCCAGGACCGCGCCGGTGCCGGTGCGGCCGGCGGACCGCCAGTAGTCGTTTTCGATCACGGAAAATCGCACCAGGTTTTCCCCGGCGGGCCCGATGACCAGGGCCGCCGCCTTCTCCGCCAGGGGCCCGGAGCGCTTCTTACCGATGCGCTCGATGACCGCGTCTTCGGTGGCGTAGGTATCCTGCCCCCAGAGGTCCCCGGCTGGGTGGAACGTAACCCCTTGATCGCTGATTTCCAGGAAGACCGGCTCGCGGGAAGCCCCCTGAACGATGACGGCATCGTAACCGGTGCGGCTGATGGATTCGGCCGCCTTGCCTCCGGAATAGGACTCGGAGTACAGTCCGGTCTGGGGGCTTTTGGAAAAAATGCCGTGGCGGCAGGAGCCGTAGATGGGCGAGTCGGTCACCGGACCGACGGCCACGATCAGGCAGTTCTCCGGGGCCAGGGGATCCACGCCCGGCGGATTGTGGTCCAGCAGCAGGCGGGTGGCCAGGCCCTTGCCGCCCAGGACTTCTTCCAGCGTGGTGTCGGGGATTTCCTCGACCGCAGCAGTCTGCTGGCCGGCATCGATCTTTAATACTCGGTTGAAAAAACCTTTCATGGATATCTGCTCCTTGTGCGGGAAGTAAATACGAAAAAAAAGACGAACATCCAACATGCGACATCGAACGTCCAACATCGAATTGCGGTATTGTAGCACAGCCCCGCGTCTCGCCGGGCCGTGCCCTATTGCTGCCACTTTCCTGCTTCGCGGGTGCCTGCCCCGAGCAGGGGGGCTTGGTCCTGCTTTGAATCTTTCCTGTCCGGCACCGTAATGTCAAGCAGATTTCCACGCGGACAACCTGAGAATGGAGATTTATAGGGCCGTTAGAATTTTTTGAAAGGGATCGAAGGCCAGGCATTTCACCGGCTGCCGGGCGATGCGCAACAGGCAGAGGTTGCAGGAGGTGCAGCGGGCCCGGCGGGGTCGCGGGGCGGAGAGCAGGCGCTGCGGCAGGTTGGGCTCGCAGATCAGGGGGCGGGACAGGCCGATAAGGTCAGCGCCTGCTTCCAGAAGCCTCTCAGCGGCCGACAGGGAGCGGATTCCGCCGGTGATGGCCAGTGGCGTTTTCCCCACGGCTTGGCGAAAGGGGGCCAAAGCCGGGAAGAAGTAGGCCTCCCGGGGACCCGCCTCCTGCTTCAGTTGCGCCCGCAGGCGAAGCTGGTCTTTGAGGCCGCCGCTCATTTCGATCAGATTCACCCCGGCCCGGGCCAGTTCCCCGGCCACCCACGCGTACTCCTCCGGGCCGGCTCCGTTTTCCAGGTAGTCGGCGCTATTGAGCTTCCAGAGGATGGGGAAATCGACCCCCACCCGGCCCCGGATGGCCCCATAGACCTCCAGGGTCAGCCGCATCCGGTTGCCCAGGCTGCCGCCCCAGCGGTCGCGCCGCGGATTGGTAGCCGGCGAGAGAAACTCGCTCAGGAGATACCCGTGGGCGCCGTGTACGGCCACCGCGTCGAAACCTGCCGCCTGGACCCGGGCGGCGGCTTCCCCGAATTTCCGGATCGTTTTCCGAATATCTTTTTCGGTCAGGGTTTCCAGGGTAATCCCCTGGTCTTCGGCCCCGTAAGAATAGCCGGTCTTGTTCGAACCCTGGTGAGCGAGCTGCACCGCCGATTTACAGCCGTCTCCATGAATCCGGATGAGGTTCGCCAGACGGCGCAGGCCTTCCAGGTGCCGGTCGTCCCAGACGCCCAGTTGGTGGGCCCAGGCCCGGCCATTTTCCTCCACGGCCGCGCAGCCGGTTACAATCAGACCGGTACCACCCCGGGCCAGGTCATAATAAAGCTTCAACAGGTCATCGGTAACCCGCCCCTCGATATCCGCCAGGTATTCCATGGTCGCCGAACGAAGAAACCGGTTTTTCAGCCATAAGGAGCCGAGTTGATACCCTCGGCCGACCCTGGATCGGTATTGTTTCGGATTGGGGAATTCCGATTTCGTGTTGCGCATTTTGCCCCGAAAGGTGCTTTTTCCGCTAAATTCCCGCCGTTGTCTTTTCCCCCAGCATTTCGTGGATAAAGGCCGTGGTAAAATCGCCCTCCAGAAACCGGGGGTGCTCCAGGATTTTCAGGTTGGAGGGGATGGTGGTCTTGACCCCCTCGATCCGGAAATCCCGCAGGGCCTGGGCCAGGCGGGCCACGGCCTGCGGCCGGGTTTGGTCCCAGGCGATGACCTTGGCCAGCAGGGGATCGTAAAAGGGAGGAACCACGAACCCGTCGGCCAGGGCATGGTCGATGCGCAGGCCCCCGTCCTCGGCCGGGAAAGAAATGCGGCTGATGGTTCCCGGCGAGGGGAAGAAGGTCTCCGGATCTTCCGCGTAAACCCGGGCCTCGAGCGCATGCCCCCGGAGGGTCACATGGTCCTGCTGAAAAGGCAGCCTTTCTCCCGAGGCGATTTCCAACTGGTGCTGGACGATATCGTGGCCGGTCAGGAATTCGGTCACGGGGTGTTCCACCTGGAGCCGGGCGTTGATTTCCATGAAGTAGAATTGTCCGTCTGCAGCACGCAGGTTTTCGATGGTCCCGGCCCCGTGATAACCCATGCGCAGCACCAGGCGGCGGGTGCGCTCGAAAAGCTCACGCCGTTCCTCGGGGGTGACCACCACCGAAGGCCCTTCTTCGATGATCTTCTGGTGGCGGCGCTGGATGGAACACTCCCGCTCGCTGAGGCAGACGCAGTTGCCGAAGCCGTCGGCCAGGAACTGCACTTCGATATGGCGCGGCCGGGCCACCACGGACTCGAGATAGCAGCCGTCGTGGCCGAAGGCCATCCGGCCGATGCTGGAGGCCCTTTTGAAAACCTCTTCAGCTTCGGCGGCACTTTGTACCACCTCGATGCCTTTCCCGCCGCCGCCCCGGTCCAGTTTCACAAACAGGGGATAACCGTGCTGCTCCCCGTACTGAACGATCTCCCGCGCGTCCTGGAGCAGATCCAGGGTGCCGGGGATGACCGGGACCGCCACCGCGTGGGCCAGTTGCCGGCAATAGCTCTTGGAGCTGATGGTGCGCAGCACCTGGGGGGAGGGGCCGACCCAGATCAGCCCGGCCTGGACCACCGCTTCGGCAAAAAGGCCCCGTTCCGATAGAAAACCATATCCGGGATGAAGGGCATCCGCCCCGGTTTTTTGGGCCGCCCCAATCAGGGCCTCCATGTTCAAATAACTCTGGACCGGATTAGCCGGGCCGATCAATACGGCCTCGTCGGCTTCGCGAAGATAGGGGGCCTTCCCGTCCGGCTCGGAATAGACCGCCACCGTGGCGATACCCATCCGGCGGCAGGTGCGCAGGATGCGGCTGACGATCTCACCCCGGTTGGCGATGAGCAGTTTCTTAATCATGCCCTACTCCGGACACCTTCGCTACACTTCCAGAACGACCATGGGGGTGCCGACCTGCAGTTCATCCCACTCTTTTACCAGGACCTTTTTGACCACCCCGTCATCCTCGCTGAGCACCTGGATCTCGGTCTTCATGCAGTTGATCACCGCCACTTCCTGGCCTTTGGTGACCTTGTCCCCTTCATTGACTACGACCCGGGCGGTCAGGCCGGGCATGTTGGCGTTTACGCTTTTTTCCATTGGGATGTTCCTTTCCTTACTGAAAATGAGAAATTGAGTTTTTCGTACGGGGAGATTTCATATTATGTCCCCATAAGCGCCATCTTAAACCCACGGAGGAACAAGCCTGAAATCAGGGTTTCAATTCATCTTGTTGCATAAAGGTAACCCTGAGGCCCCCCGGCCCCCTCCCGCCGGGGGAGGGGGCGCCAAGGAAGACGTTCAGGCCAGAGAGGCTTCCGTAAAAAGTTTCTTCTGGACGATCCGGGCCTGGGTGGCCTCCTCCTGGGTCACGGCCTGGAACCGAATGAAGTCCCGGGCCGGGGTACCCTGGCCCACTTTCCAGAGGTCGGCGTTGATCACGCTCAGGGCGCACATGTAGCCTCCCAGCGTAGGTCCGTCGGCGATGAGCAGGACCGGCGTGTTGCCGCAGATGTTCAAGGCTCCGCGCATGGCGTAGGCATGGTCGATGATGTTCGAGGGATGGCTCCCCCCGACGCCACCGTCGCTCCGGGCGAAAAAGCTGTCGGGCAGGGCTTCCAGTCGGTAGGCTGACCGGTTGGAGGTGTGCTGAATTTTAAAGGAATGGCTGAAAAGGTAATCCATGCCTTCCTCCGTGGCATAGTCGGGCGAGGTGTTCGGGCCCGGAACGGCCCGCAGGACCCATTCCCGGGGATAGACCGGGATGACTTCTTTCTTGATTTTGCGTCCGGCCAGTTCCGTCAGGCCTTTGGCCGGACGGCCCAGGGGTACCACGTCC
>JALOOY010000237.1 GCA_025454185.1 Thermodesulfobacteriota bacterium | reverse complement strand
ACCCCCTCCCTCGACGGGAGGGGGTTGGGGGGTGGGTGAGTTCCCGAATCTTCGAGGCATTCAGTTTTACCCCCACTTTAGGCCCGGCAGGTCCCGGCCGGCTCCGCCAGCCTAAATGGATCAGGGGCTACCACTGGTAGGCGCCACCCCGGCAAAAGGGTGAAGAACCGAAATTCAATCATACAGAGGGGAAAATGGAAAGCGGACAACCAGCCAGCAAAGATTATGAAGCCCCGGAACTGGAGGACCAGGCCGTAATTTTTTTCGAAGCCCTGCAGCAGGCCGCCGCCCAGGGACGCACTTCCTGCGACCAGCCCTACGGCGGGGTCAACCTGGCCGTGGGCCTGCCGCCGCTGGGCGAAGGGGACCGGGGGATCGTGTACCCCCTGGAGCCTGCCGGCTTGCCCCTGCCCGCAGGGCTGGGCCCCCTGTGTCTCAAGGTGGCCAAGCAGCAGCCGGTCTGCCGGGAACGGCTTCTGGAAGAGGCCATGACCACCGCGTTTTTCCTGGCCCAGGACGTCTATGTGCCCAAAATTTATTACCTCGATCCCCTGGGACGCTTCTGCGTCAAGGAGTTTGTCGAGGGGGAGTCCATCACCAGCCTCTACCTGCGCTTCAACAGCCTGACGGTGCGCAGCCAGCAACTGATTCTGGAAGGCCTGGAAAAATTCCTGAATCGCCTCCTGGAACTTTTCCGCCAGCGGCCGGACTGCAAGGTCAGCATCAGCCCCAACAATATCTACGTCCTGAGCGAAGGCGGAAAATTCAAAGACCCGGCCCAGTTCGTCCTCATCGACCCGGGCACCACCCTGAAAAAAAACTACGACGGCTTCACCTTCGACAAATACTGGAACGAGGTGTTGCCCGACCGCATCCGTAAATACCAGCGCACCGGCTATCTGCAATGGCTGGTACCCCAGGAAGTGACCCAATCCGAGCGGGACGAAGCCAAAGAATTCGAGATTTTCCGGGGTCTGAAACCGTCGGAGATCTTCCTGCTGCTGAAGACCGCCAAGACCATCGAATTCGAGCCGGAAGAGATCGTCCTGCGCGAAGGCGCCATCGGCGAGAATTTCTACCTCATCCTGGAAGGGGAACTGGAGGTACGCCGGGGCCATTTTACCCGGCCGGGTTCCTGGCAGCTGCGCATCGGGCGGGGTTCCGTCCTGGGGGAAATGGCCTTCCTGCTCCACGTGCCCCGGTCCATGACCGTGGTGGCGGCCACCCCCTGCAAACTCATCGAAATCGACCAGGACCGCTTCAACGAGCTTTTGGACGCCAACCTGACCGGCCCCTACAAGCTGATCAAGAACATAGCGGTCATCCTGGCCGAGAGGCTCTACCAGCTCACCCTCAATCACGAAAAGCTGCTGGAAGCCCAGGCCGGGCCCGCCGCCGGGGAGGACAGCCATGCCTAACAGCGGCAAGGAAATCTGCCCCCGCTGCGAGGAAGGGATCCTGGTCACGATCGAAACCCCCCAGGACATCCTGCTGGAAGGCTCCCTGGTCCGCATCGGCCGGGTCCAGGTGGATGAATGCCGGGTCTGCGGCTTCCGCTCCCTTTCCGGACGGGAGGTGGGCCTCTTTGAGATCCTTTTTGCCCCCCAGTACGCCCACCTGTCCGATCTGGTGGCCGCCCTCAAGTCCGCCGGGTACTACGGCGCCTTCCTGCGCGAGGACGAGTCGGAAGCAGCGCTCACCTTCGGCTCGCGGGAATATGTGGCCGGTCTGGCCCCAGACCTGCGGGACCTGTACCTGGACAATGAATCCGGCCATATCCTGCGGGGCCTCGGCGCCGCCCCGACCGGCAAGGTCCCCATCGATCTGCTGGGCAAACAGTACCAGGTCAAAATCCCCAAAATCGGGGAGGGTGAAAACGGGATCGTCTTCGATTACGAGGAGGATATCCACTCGGTCCTGAAATTCGCCAAACCCCGGCCCTACAGCCGGGAACACCTGCGGGAAGAATACGAAGTCACCGATTTCTTCCTCAAGCACCGGGTACCCGTCCCCCGAATACTGGAAAGCGACCCCTACGGCAGCTACATGATCAAGGAGAAACTGGCCGGCGATTCCCTGGCCAAAATTTACGACGACCTGGGCCCCGCGGGGACCCCGCTGCATCAGCGGGTAAAAAATGAAGTGGAAACCTTCGTGGGCCGGCTGATCGAATTGTTTTCCCGTTACCCGGAGACCAAGACCTCGGTGAGCCCCAACAACATCTTTATTCTCCTGGCCGGCAACGACTGCCGCTGCCTGCTGGTGGATACCGGCCCGGCCCCCCTCCACGATTACTCCGGGTTTGTCTTCGACCACTACTGGGAAAAGGTCATCCCCGAAAAAATAAAGCGCTACCGGGAGGTTGGGTATCTTTAAGAAAAGACGAACATCGAACATTCAACACTCAACATTCGACGTCCAACGTCCAAATCCCCGATGAAGAATTTTTTCAAATCCAGCGAAATCCATAAAGACGCCTTGGTTTTTCTATTTTTCGGCCTCCTGGTTACCCTGAAATTCTGGAATTTCCTCATCCCCTGGGACAAAATATACATGGTCAGCGATTTCCCGGAGCTCATGCCCCTGCGGGAATTCTTTTACCGGCACCTGCGGGAGGGGCAGTTGGTCCTCTGGGACAGTCATCTGGGAACGGGGCTGCCTTACCTGTCGGCCGATTTCGGCGCCTTTTACCCCCCGGACCTCCTGGTCGGACTCTTGGCCAATTTTTACAACATCGACCGCCTGCAGGTCCAAATGGTCCTCCATTTCTGGTTGGCCGGGATCTTTACCTACGGCTATACCCGGCAGCAGGGGTTGCCCCGTTTTTCGGCCGCCGTCAGCGGCCTGTGCTTCATGCTCGGAGGCTTCCTCCTCTCCCATGCCCATCACCGCAACATCATCCATACTTTCATCTGGCTGCCCCTGATCCTCTTCAGCCTCGACCAGGCCCTGGGCCGGAGAAAATTCTTCTGGGCCATGGCGGCGGGGTTATTTCTTTCCATTTCCTTTCTGGCCGGCAATGCCAATTTTTTCTATTATATCCTACTGTTCATCAGCCTCTATTACCTGTTTCGTCTCGGGTCCCTCCTGCGGGAAAAGGCCTGGCGCCGGGCCTGGGCGGAAACGGGTTATTTTATAACCGCCGGCCTTTTTCTGATCGGCTTTTCGGCCGTCCAATGGCTGCCCATGCTCTCCAGCACCCTGGCCAGCAGCCAGGCGGACGCTTCCTTTGCCTGGAAGGTCCAGGGTTCTTTCAGTATCATGCACCTGATCCATCTCCTCACGCCCATTTTATGGGCTTCCAGGGATGCCTCCGAGGATTTTGCCTATCTGGGGCTTCTGCCCCTGCTGCTCGGCTGTTGGGCCGGACTGGCGGCCAAAGAAAAAATCGTCCATTTCTTCAGCCTGACGGCCTTGTTCGGTCTGCTGCTGGCCCTGGGGGAAAACACCCCGCTCTTCAAAATCTTTTACGATACCCTTCCCGGGCTGCAGCTCTTTCGGATACCGAGCCGCGGCATCGCCCTGACGGCCTTTTCCCTGGCCGTGCTGGCCGGCTTCGGCTCCCATTATCTAATCCAGCAGGCCCGCCGCCGGGAAATCGCGGCCCTGGCCCGCGCCCTGCGGACCCTGTTCTTTTTTTCCCTGGGGGCGGGGCTGCTGGCCTACTGCTTCTGGTTCTTCCTGAGATTTCTGCCCGTCGAGGCCGTGCAGAAAAATCAGGCCCTCTGGGCCGACCTGCTGACACGCTATACCTTCTATCTGCTACTTTCAGGGGCCTCCTACCTGATCGCGGCCGGCCGGCGGCGGGATTTTCCGGCGGCCCGCCTTAAGGCCGCCCTGCTCCTCCTCATCAGCCTGGATCTGTTGATCGTCAATCTCAACTTCGGCCCGGACGTGGGCCAGGGGACGCGCCTGAGCTACCAGGACCCGGCCCGCATTCCCCACTATTCTCAGGCCATCGCCGGGGAACTCAAGAAAGAACCGGCCCCTTTTCGGATCAGCGACCCCGAGGGACTGGTAGTGCTCAATACCATCTACCAGGAAGATTTTTCCATTGTCGATCTGGATCGGGTCCCCGGTTACGTGGCCCGCTTTATGCCGCCCGAGTACACCCAACTGGCCGAGGCCTCCCGGGCCAATCCCTATCTTTCCGATTTACTGAACCTGACGTTTGCCTTCCGCCCCCGGCGTCCGGTCTGGCAGGAAAATATTCTGCCCCTCAAAATCAGCCGGCGGATTTCGGGCCCCCGAGTCTACCCGGCCCGCACCATTGAAATCGAGCCCACGGCCATCCAGTCCCTGGGCCTGAACAGTCTTCTGGGTGACAGCGCCCGCGTACCCCAGGGCCAGACCGTAGCCGAAATCATTTTCTTTTACCGGGATGGGCAGCAGGAAGTCCTTCCCTTGCGGGCCGGGGTGGAAACGGCGGAGTGGACCATAGACAACCCGGAGGGGAAAGTAGCCCACCGCAAGCCCCCGGTGGCCCAATCCTGGGCCCAGGACGACGGCCGTTATCAGGGG
>JALOOY010000236.1 GCA_025454185.1 Thermodesulfobacteriota bacterium | reverse complement strand
GGGATCGGCGCCGAGGAAAAAGACTTGATCGGGGAAATCCCGGTTAGCGAGAACGTCGATCTCTATCTAATTGAGGCCCTGACGCCCAAGTCGGTACGGAAAAAGAGCGGAACGAGGCCACGAAAGGAGAGGGCCGGTTGCGCTCGATAATCCTGGACACCGGGGCGATCTACGCTTTGGTCATGCGCTCTGATAAAAACCATGAGTCTGCTCGCCGGTTTCTCCAGCAATTGCTGAAAGAACCGGCGATTTTGCTTTTGCACGAGTGGGTGTTTGTGGAGTCCATGACCCTGCTCAAGGCGCGTGGAGGCTCCAAGGTGGCGATTCGGGCCGGCGAGGAGATGAAGCAAAACCCCCTCTACCGCTGGCAGGCGTCGACGCCGCAGCTCGAACAAGTGGCTTGGGGGATCTTTGAACGGTTCGCTGATAAGGATTGGTCCTATACGGATTGCGCGCTGCTCGCTCTGTCTCAGCAGACAAAAACACCCGAGATCTGGACATACGATCGGAATTTGCGACAGGCAACCCTGTCGAAGGTCGTGGGGGGGTAATCTTTTGAGCATATCGAGGAACAGAGGAAAGGAAGTTGGATAGATCTTTTTCTTAAAAAAACCAAGAAGGGGACAGTAATGAATCTCGGATTGGAAGATCTTCGATAAGGCATAAGTTGGTGGCGCAATGAAAAAAAGGATAAATGGCCGCAAGATTTTCATAACGGTGTATATTCCCAAAATTATTCAGAGTCATGGATCATGAAGCGACCGGGATAGAACAATACGATCAATTTTGGTCATCAATGGGAGTTCTTTGGAATAGATTTATTGAAAAGCAAGAGGCAAAAGTAATCCTGACAAATAGTGTTGAGGAATTCTCAAAAGTGCCTGTGCATGAGGATTATCCTTTTGAGATTAAAATTATTGAACTTTGTGGAATTGGCCGAAAACACTTATCGCCTTAAACTTATCTTCTTTTTACATTCGCCTTTCAACTTCAGGTATGCCTCGCCCTCAGAACAGTTTTAAAAACTTTCCCTGTAGGATTGCGGGGAATTTCCCCAAAGAAGATCTTCCGGGGCCGTTTGTAGCGGGGCAAAGCCTCACAGAAGGATAGAATCTCCTCCTCGTTTAGCCTGCCGTCCGGAATAACCTCGATGACCGCCGCCACGATCTCACCCAGCCGGGAACACCAGGCCGTTCCGGGCCAGCATTTCACCGATATGGATGAAAGAGTGACTCATACCATTTCTCCAAATTTTATGCTTTTGAACACCAATCCGGATTTTGTATCGAAAAGGTTTTTCGTAGGGGGGTTTTTATAATCCCCCGCCCCTATCCGTTTCGGGGAACCTAAGGGCGGGTGGGGATAAACCCCACCCCTGGTACATTTGATTAAAAAAGTTTTTCAATCAGTAGCCGAAAGAGGCAATGCAATAATTTCAGCGTCGGGGGTCGGCGGCCAGCCGCTCCTGTAGCAGCGATTTTTCGGCCATCATCTGGTCCAGCCGGTCCGCCGGGCCAAAGTAGATGCAGTGCCCCTCGCAGACGTTGTCTGCACAGGCCGGGATCAGTCCCTGATCCACCCGGTGGGCGCAGAGATTGCATTTATAGGCCTTGCCTTCCTGCTCGTCGAAGGCGATGGCCTGAAAGGGACAAGCCCCCAGACAGAGCGAGCAGCCGCTGCAGGCAGCCGTGTCCAGGATGACCAGCCCGTCCTCCCGCTGGCTGATGGCCTCTACCGGGCAGGCCGCCACACAGGGCGGATCATCGCAGTGGCGGCAGAGGTTGACCCGGAAACTGAAGGCAGGGTTGCCTGCTGGGAATTCGGGACCGTCTTCGGTCACGGTGATCAGGCGAACACCATCCGGCGCCTTGTTTTCCTGTTTGCAGGCCACTTCGCAGGTTCGGCAGCCCCAGCAGGCTTCGTAATCGACGGTAATACGGAGGTTGTTCATGAGGCAGCATCTCCTTTCAGGCAAAAACAAATGAACATCGAACATCGAATACAAGACGAAAACATCATTGGACGTTGAATGTTGGATGTTGGATGTTCGATGTTCGCGGAGGGCATATTTTCTTTATCCCTAAAGCCAAGCCTAAGACTCAGATATCCTATTCTCCGGATAGTTCTTACACAGCAGCGTCCGTATGCTGGTGGCCCCCATGGCCGGGTCCATGGATTCATAGGCATTGTCGGTCAGGATGTTGATATTGGATTCGTCCCAGCCGTGCCCGGGGTCTTTTTTTTCCGGGAACCACCAGCCGTGCTGGGCGGCTACGATGCGGGGGTCCAGGCCGGCAAACAGCTTGGCCCGCTGGCGGACCCGGCCCCGGGGCGATTCGATGATCACCCAGTCGCCCTCCCGGATCCCCTCCCGGGCCGCGGTCTCGGGGTGAATCTCCACCTGGGGGTCGGGGTGCAGCTCCCGCAGCCAGGGGATCTGCCGGTTCTCGGTATGGAAGAAGCCCGGCTGGCGGGCCCCGGTAATCAGGATGTAGGGGTAGTCCCGAAAGAGTTCCGGCGTGCTCACCGGACTTTCGGGTGGTTCCCGGAACCGGGGCAGGGGATCGCAGCCCATCCGCTCCAGGGAGGTGCAGTAGAGTTCGAATTTACCCGTGGGCGTGGAAAAACCGCCCAGTTTGTATTTTTGGTAGCGCACTTCCCCGCGAAGGCAGTCCATTTCCTTGAATTCCTGCCAGGTGATCACCATAGGCTTGAGGATGTAATCCAGTCCCCCCTCGAAGTCATCCCACCAGTATTCCCCCTGGCCGATGCGCTGGGCCAGGTCATTGAGCATCTCGTGGTCGGAGCGGCATTCGCCGATCTGGACCACCTTGCGCCGCGGGAGCAGGCGGCCGTGGCGTTTCCAGAAATCGCCGATGTAATCCATCTCCAGCCAGGTGGCGGCCGGGAGCACGATATCGGCCAGTTCGGCCGTGGGGGTCAGGAAGAAATCGGATACGGCCATAAAATCCACTTGCTCCAGGGCTCGATAGACTTCTCGGGCGTTGGCCCGGGTAATCAGGGGGTTGGAGCTGATGAAGAAGAGCATCTTAACCGGGTAGGGTCGCTCTTCCAGTATGGCGTCCCAGACCGCCTTGGGCTGGATGATGGCGAAACGGCCGGCCAGACGGAAGCGGTCCCCCCCCAGGCGCTTGGCGGACTGTTCTCGGGTCAGCAGGGCGTGGGCCCCGAATTTCCCTACGTTGACGACGGGCGGGGTCCGGAAGAGGACTTGGCCGCCGGGGACATCGATGTTTCCGGTAATACCCATGAGGCATAATAGGACCCGATCGTTGTCGGCGCAGGTATTCTGCTGTTCGATAGCCACCCCCCACTGGATGGCCGCCGGCTTGGTCCGGGCAAAGAGCCGGGCAGCCTCCCGGATTTTTTCCGCCGGGACCCAGGTGATGGCCTCCACTTTATCCAGGGGGTACTCGTTGACGCGCTGTACGAATTCCTCCCAGCCGTGGGTGTAGTTTTGGACGAACTCCCGGTCATAGAGCCCTTCATGGACAATGACCCAGGCCATACCCAGGGCCAGGGCCGTATCCGTTCCCGGCCGCAGGGGCAGCCAGACGTGGGCCCGGGCCGCGGCCCGGGTCAGGCGGGGATCGACCACGATCAGTTTGGCCCCGGCCTCCACGGCCACGGCAAAGGGCTCGCCCTTGTAGCAGTCCGGGTTGCTGATGACCACGTTATTGCCCCAGACCAGCAGACACTGGGGTCGGTTTTCGTAATCGACGATGGGGTTGGTCCCACAGGTCAGGATGGAGGTGGCGATCCGGGGGCCGTAGCAGAAGTGGCCGGCGGTGAGCACGTTGGGCGAACCGAGCAGGTTGGCGATGCGGTAGATGACGGCCTCGTTTTCCCGGCCCGTGCCGTACCCGAAGACTACCGATTCGGCCCCGAAATGTTCCTTGTAATTCAGAATGCGCGCGGCGATGGTATCCAGGGCTTCATCCCAGGAGATGCGCTCCCAGCGGCCGCTGCCCTTGGGGCCCAGTCGCTTGACCGGGTAGGTGAGCCGGTCCGGGTGGTAGACCAGTTGGGTTGCGGCCAAGCCCTTGGGGCAGAGGGTGCCGTGGTTGATAGGGCAGTCCGGATCTCCGGCGATCTTGGCGATGCGTCCGTCCTTGACGTAGACCAGCACTCCGCAGCCGCCGTGACAATTCCGGCAGTGGCTCTTGACGACCCGGTCAAAGCCGTAGACCTCCATTTCCCGAGCACCGTTGGAGAAGATGTATTCCATGTTTTTCCTTTTTTAGATACGGTTAGCTGTGATTTTGTGGGGCAGGCGCCCTCTTCACGGGGGCAGCGCCCCGCCTTTCGCGGGGCGCTGCTGCACTTTGAAGTTTCCCGTTTGTTTTCGTCGCAAAAGTTTCCCCTTTCCTGAAACGTTTGTCAACGCGGATTTTTCTTGGCCCGGAGTGTTCTTCGGATTAAAATCAGACCGGCATTTTCATAATATTGAATGAGGCGGGTTAACCATGAAAAGATGGATTGTCTTGCTGATCGTTCTGG
>JALOOY010000235.1 GCA_025454185.1 Thermodesulfobacteriota bacterium | reverse complement strand
GGATCCAGGCGTTCCTGGAAATGATCGGCAAATTCCCCATAGGCCGCATAATTGATCAGACCCTTGACTTCCAGGGGATCCATTTTCAGGTTGTTGTCTTCCAGCATCTGCTTGAAGGCCATCATGACCAGTTCTTCCAGTTTGTACTCCGGAAAGTACTTTTTGTAGGCCGTCGTGCCGCCGGCCACCAAGAAGACTTTTCGATTCCATTTGGGAATCCGCAAGTTGCCTTTTTTAAACGTGATCATCTACGGTCCTCCTCAGCGTTTTATTTGTGGCTTGCTCTTATGGCTTTTGTTACATTAGAAACATATTGTGTGTGCTGCGGATGCCGGTCTACCCTCGTATGGCCAGGCGGAGGAATGATCAGCTCTTAGGAAAGGGTGGATAAAGGACTGACCGACTTTGAAAATTTAGTAGCTACGTTATAATTAAATTTTAACCGCTGTCAAGTTTTTTAATTAAGGATCGATTTGTGATTGCTTCCCTGCATCCCTGCATTGAAAAAGACCTCAACATCCTCTGTGCCGGCCGGTCCCTGACGGCCCGGGAGAAAAAGCGTCTGGCCCGGGCCCGGGCCGTTATCCTGCCCCAGGGAGTGACCGCCGAGGTCTACGGGGAATGCCGGCGCCTGGTGCCGCGGGTTTTTCCCAATTACGACCTGCGCTTCGGCTGGGAAGGCAAGGTGGGGGACGCCCTGCTCTTCGATTTTTTTCAGGTCCCCCATCCGAGAACCCTGGCCTTCCGGGATGCGGAAACGTTCTTCCGGACCTACCGGGACCTGGATTTGGTGTCATGCCTGTTGTCCGGGTACCCCCTGGTCTTCAAGGGAAACAGCGGCGGAGAGGGGGACATGGTCTTTCTGATCCGTTCGCAGCAGGAACTGCTGGACAAAATGGCCCTGTTGCAAAGCCCGGTGCCCGAGCAGCGGGCTTTCGTGCTGCAGGAATTCATCGACCACGGGGGGCGGGATTTACGGGTGGTGGTCCTGTACGATAGGCTGCTGTCCTACTGGCGGGTCCAATCGGACCCGGGGAAAATGCATACCAATCTGGCCGAGGGGGGGAGAATTGACTTCAAGAGCGACCCCCGGCTGCGACGCCGGGGTATGGAAATGGTGCGACGGTTCTGCCGGCGTTCGGGCATCAATCTGGCCGGATTTGACCTGATTTTCAACCGGAACCAGGACCCGGATCGTCCGCAATTTCTGGAAATAAATTATTATTTCGGCCGTAAAGGGCTGGGGGGATCCCTGCATTTTTATGAGCTTCTGGAGGAGGCCGCCGATCGCTGGCTGGCGACAGAAGACCAGCCGGTGCCGGGAATTTTAATACGAAAATAAAGACGAACATCGAACATCCAACGTCCAACATCGCACATCGTATTCAATGCGGAACTACCATTGGGTGTTCAAGGCCGCCTCCTCTCGGAATAAATGCCAGGTAGGGGCGACCGACCGGCCGCCCGCCTCTGGGCCGGCTGCGATTTTCAAGCGTAACATCAGACCGAGTTTACCGGGTCCAGGGCTCGAGTCGTAGGGCAGGCGTCTCGCCTGCCAACCGGGTAAGGGGGCTGGCTGTTTTTAAGGGTTCCAGGATATGGTTGGGGATCACATCCTGACCTGGAGGGCCGAGCGGGCGGCTATCGAAAACCCCAAACTACTAATCAGGGCCTCGGCACCAAAGGGGTACAAAATAGGAGCTTCGAATCGGAAGCTTGTTTTCAGGGATCGGTTGATTTAAAGTAATTGCTACCCCCGAAAAAATGGGGATTAAGACTATAAGGAGGTTTGGCTCTTTAACATGTGCTTAGCCATACCCATGGAAGTAAAAGAGATCAAGGATAACTGGGCCCTGGTGGAATACGAAGGCACCCGCCGGGAGGTGCGACTGGACATCGTGGACGAGCGCCCGGCCTTGGGCGATTTCGTGATCATCCATGCCGGGTTCGCCCTGCACCGCATCGACGAAGAGGAGGCCCGGATCAGCCTGGCCTACTGGAAGGAAATACTGGCCCATGCCCCTGAAGCATTTGAGTGAGTATCGGGACCCGGGATTGGCCCGGCAACTGATCGCCGCCATCCGGTCGGCCTCCCGGAAGCCGGCCCGCTTCATGGAGGTCTGCGGCACCCACACAGTGGCCATATTCCGCAGCGGCATCCGCCAGGTGATCCCGCCCCACCTCCAGCTCATCTCCGGTCCGGGCTGTCCGGTCTGCGTGACGGCCACCGAGGACATCGATCAGGCGGTCAAACTGGCCAAAATCCCCGGGGTCCTGATCACCACCTTCGGAGACCTGATCCGGGTGCCGGGTTCTCATTCCTCCCTGCAGCAGGAACGGGCCGGCGGGGCCGATGTCCGCATCGTCTATTCGACTTTTGACGCCTTGAAACTGGCCCGCGAACATCCCGAAAAAAAGGTGGTCTTTCTGGCCATCGGCTTCGAGACCACGGCCCCCACTATCGCCGCCGCGATCCTGGAGGCGGCCCGCACCGAACTGCCCAATTTTTATATCCTCACCGCCCATAAGCTGCTGCCTCCGGCCCTGGGGGCCCTCCTCGGCCTGGGAGAACTGAACCTGCAGGGGTTCATCTATCCGGGCCATGTGACCACGATCATCGGTACCGCGGCCTACGAGGAAGTGGCCCGCCGGCAGGGAATACCGGGAGTGGTCTGCGGGTTTGAACCGGTTGATATCCTGGAGACGATCCTTCTGCTGGTGGAACAGGTGGAAAAGGGCGAGGCCCGGGTGGAGATTCAATACAAAAGGGGGGCCACGGCCCAGGGGAACATCAAGGCCCGAGAAATTCTAAACCAGGTCTTTGAACCTTGTGCCGCCGTCTGGCGGGGATTGGGTTCCATACCAGAAAGTGGTTTGACCCTCCGTTCGGATTTTCGCCGCTTTGCCGCCGAGGAGGTCTTCGATCTCCAGGTTCCCCCGGCCCAGGACCACCCCGGCTGCGCCTGCGGGGAAGTCTTGCGGGGGATCAAATCCCCGCCGGATTGCGCTTTGTTTCGGAAGGCCTGCACCCCGGATCGACCCATCGGTCCCTGCATGGTCTCCACCGAGGGCACCTGCGCCGCTTATTTCAAATACCATGATTAGTTTAAATATAAATGTAATAAAAACCCATTTTTCAACTTTCCTTAATAAAGTCAGCAAGGGAGAAACGGTAATAGTATGTAAACGGAAGGTGCCTGTTGCTGAAATAAAACCGATTGCGGCACCTCCAAACAAGAAACGCCCAATTGGTTTGGCGGGCAAAGAATATCCTGGTTTTAAAATTGGCGATGCTTTTTTTGATCCGCTCCCGGAAGATATTGTTGCTGCTTTTGATGGCGAAAACCCGTGAAACTTCTACTGGACACCTGCACTTTTCTTTGGTTGACTGCCCCCGACCCGCTTGTTACACAATACCCAATTCGTTCTCTTTGGTAGCCGATAAATTCATCTGGAACTCTTGGGGACCTTCCGCCCACTGCGGCGTTGACCCGTGGCACGCCGGTTGCCGGGCCGAAGGCCCAGGCAAGCCCGATAAACTATCTGCCGGTCCCCTACGCGCAACCGATAGTCCGGTTGGCCGGTCGGCTTCCGGAAATCAAGGCAGACGAAGGCCAATGAACAGGCTTATTGTGACTGTACGGAAACGAAGTCCTCCATGGCCTGGTTGACTTCTCGCGGCTTTTCCAGCATGACCAGGTGACCGGCGCCGGGGACCTGAACCAATTTTGAGTTCAGGATCTGTTTTTGCAGGTCCTCGGCAAAGGCCGGGGGCGTCATCACGTCCTGTTCCCCTACCAGGATCAGCGTCGGCAGGGTGATGGTTCCGACATTTTCCGAGCGATCGAAGCGGTTGCAGGCTTGAAAGTCGTTATAGATTATCTGGACCGGGGTCTGCTTCAGCAGTTCCAGGGATTGCCGGAGCAGCAGGGGATCGGCATCCGGGGGGAAACACCACTTGTTGATCAGGGCCCGGGTCGGCTCCGGTTCCTTAGCCAGCCCTTCTATGATTTTCGTGGAGACCCGGAGTTCGGCCCCGGTGGCGATTAAGATCAGGCCCCTGATCCGGGGCCAGGACCGAAGGGCCAGTTCCTGAGCGATCGCGCCACCCATGGAATGGCCGCCCAGATAAAAGGATTTCACCAGGAAAGAGGAAAAGACCTCTTCCACCCAGTTGGCGTAACCGCTGATGGTATCCCGGCCCGGACCGCTTGTGCCGCCGTGACCCGGCAGGTCCAGAGCCAGGACGTTTATGGTTCGATCCAGCCGGCGCAGTTGGTTCAGAAAGGCCTGGGAGCTGCTGCCGGCTCCATGAATCAGAACCAGGGTGGGGCGGTCCGGAAAAATTCCCTTTTCTCCGGTTTTGAATCCGACATCCGCAGGCAGTCCGTAATTTTCCATATGGGTACCTCCGTTTGATTTTTGAATTGATCAACGCGATGGTTCCGCAATAAGTCCCCCAGCGGTCATGGCGAGGAGTGCAGGGACGGAGCTATCCTAAGGAAGCGGTTGGTTGGCACCGGGGGATTGCTTCGCTT
>JALOOY010000234.1 GCA_025454185.1 Thermodesulfobacteriota bacterium | reverse complement strand
AAGCTGCGGCCCCCCGGCCATCGCCCATCCGGCCAGGGACAGTGTGAACCCCAGCAGCACAACGGCCACCTGTATCTTAAATTTGAACGTCACCCTATCATCGCCCCAGGTCTTTGCTTCCATCTTCCCTCTTCCATCCGATCTCTGGTCTCCGTCCTCTGACCTCTGGTCTCTGTCCTAAAACCCCCGCTGGCAGACCTTCTCCAGATCCGCCCGGGTCATCAAGCGGGCCAGGCGGTCAAACTTGACCTCGGCCTCCCAGCCGAGTTTTTCCCTGGCCTTGGCCGGATTGCCGATCAGGATGTCCACTTCCGTCGGACGGTAATAGACGGGATCGATGCGTACTACGACGGACCCCGGCTCCGGAGGGCGAGCCCCGGATAACTGCAGGAGCGGTTCCCGACGGACCCCGTCGCCGTTCGGCAGTCCGGGGTCATCCTCCCCGGGTTCCGGGTCGAAGACCCGGGAAAGGAACCCCTCTTCGTCCACGCCTGCGCCGCGCCAGGCGAGCTCCAGACCGGCTGTCCGGAAGGCCGCTTCACAAAATTCCCGCACCGAATGGGTCTCGCCGGTGGCGATGACGAAATCATCGGGTTCCTCCTGCTGGAGCATGCGCCACATGGCCTCCACATATTCGGGGGCGAAGCCCCAATCCCGCTTGGCCTCCAGGTTGCCCAGGGTCAGGGACTGCTGCAGTCCCAGACGGATGCGGGCCGCGGCCCGGGTGATCTTCCGGGTGACAAAGGTCTCCCCCCGGCGGGGGGATTCATGGTTGAAGAGTATCCCGTTACAGGCGAAGAGATTATAGGCCTCCCGGTAGTTGACCACGATCCAGTACCCGTAAATCTTGGCCACCCCGTACGGGGACCGCGGGTAAAAGGGCGTGGTTTCCGACTGGGGGATCTCCTGCACCTTGCCGTACAGTTCGCTGGTGGAGGCCTGGTAAAAGCGGGTCTTGATGCCCGTATTCTTGATGGCGTCCAGAAAGCGCAGGGTGCCGATGGCATCCACCTCGGCCGTGTATTCCGGGACTTCGAAGGAGACCCGCACATGGCTCTGGGCCGCCAGGTTGTAAATCTCGTCCGGCTGGACCCGTTCGAGGATGCGGTTCAGGTTACTGGAATCGGTCAGGTCCCCGTAATGGGTGATGAAGGTCTTGTCGAAAAGCTGGGGGTTGCCGTAAAGATGGTCGATGCGGGCCGTGTTGAAAGAGCTGCTGCGGCGGATGATGCCGTGCACTTCGTAGCCCTTTTCCAGCAGCAGTTCCGTCAGGTAGGACCCGTCCTGGCCGGTAACCCCGGTGATCAAAGCGCGTTTCATGAAATTATATTTCCTTGTAAGAATTTTTAGTTGGAATTATACGCTCTTAGGGCCATAAGTCAAATCCTATCCAGTTTCCATTAATACAAGAAAGGGGGGGGAGGTAAAAAGACAAAGGCGTTTTTGAAGAGAATTTGGTAAATTTTCTTTATTGTGTTATAAATATAGCAATTTCTATAAAATAAACGAGGCGGATCAGGAATAAAATGAAAAAATCGGAAAAAAACAATGAAAAGCCCTTGTCCATCCCGGGGGAATCCCTCGACTTCATCCGGGCCATCATCCAGGAGGATTTAAAAACCGGCCAATACCAGGGCCGGGTCCACACCCGCTTTCCCCCGGAACCCAACGGCTATCTGCACATCGGCCATGCCAAATCCATCTGTTTGAATTTCGGCATCGCCAGGGATTTCGGCGGCTTTTGCAATCTGCGCTTCGACGATACCAACCCCAGCAAAGAAGAGGTGGAATACGTGGAATCCATCCAGGAGGATGTGCGCTGGCTGGGGTTCGACTGGGGAGAACGGCGGTATTACGCCTCGGATTATTTCGAGCAGCTCTATGAATTTGCCCTCCATCTGATCCGTAAAGGACGGGCCTTCGTCTGTGATTTGAACGCCGATGAAGTCCGGGCTACCCGCGGCACCCTGACCGAACCCGGCCGGGACAGCCCCTTTCGCGACCGTTCCGTGGAGGAAAACCTGGACCTCTTCACCCGCATGCGGGCCGGGGAATTTCCGGACGGCAGCCGGACCCTGCGGGCCCGGATCGACATGGCCGCCCCCAACCTGAATTTGCGGGACCCCGTACTCTACCGGATCATGCACGCCGAGCACCACCGGACCGGGAAGGCTTGGTGTATCTACCCCATGTATGACTGGGCCCACGGCCAGTGCGACTCCCTGGAGGGGATCACCCACTCCATCTGCACCCTGGAATTCGAGGACCACCGTCCCCTGTACGACTGGTTTATAGAAGAGTTGGGGATCCACCATCCCCGGCAGATCGAATTCGCCCGCCTCAACCTGACCTACACGGTCATGAGCAAACGCAAGCTTCTGCAACTGGTCACGGAAGGTCTGGTGAGCGGCTGGGACGACCCGCGCCTGCCCACCATTTCGGGCCTGCGCCGCCGGGGCTTCACCCCGGAAGCCCTCCGGGATTTCTGCTCCCGCATCGGTGTGGCCAAGCGGGACAGCATCGTGGACCTGGCCCTGCTGGAGCACTGCCTGCGGGAGGATCTGAACCGGCGGGCGCCGCGGGTCATGGCCGTGCTCCGGCCCTTGAAGGTGGTCCTTACCAATTACCCGGAAGATCAGGTGGAGGAGCTCGAGGCCGTCAACAATCCCGAAGATCCGGCCATGGGCACCCGGACGGTCCCCTTTGCCCGGGAGATCTACATCGAGCGGGAAGACTTTCGGGAAGACCCGCCCAGAAAATACTTTCGCCTGGCCCCCGGCCGGGAAGTCCGGCTCCGCTACGCCTACTTCATCACCTGTCAGGAGGCGGTCAAGGATCCCCTCACCGGGGAAATCAGCGAACTGCGCTGCACCTATGACCCGGCCACCCGCGGCGGCGACGCCCCGGACGGCCGCAAGGTCAAGGCCACCCTGCACTGGGTGGCGGCAGGGCCCTCCCTGCAGGCCGAGGTCCGCCTCTATGACCGCTTGTTTCAAAACCCCAACCCCGCGGCTGAAAAGGACGGCGTTCACTTCAAGACCACCCTCAATCCCCATTCCCTGGAGGTGCTGCGGGACTGCCGGCTGGAGCCCGGCCTAAAAGAGGCCTTGCCGGGCAGCCGTTTCCAGTTTGAACGTCTGGGCTACTTCTGTGCGGATACGGTGGACTCACGGCCGGGGCAGCCGGTCTTCAACCGCACGGCCACGCTGCGCGATACCTGGGCCAAAATCTCGGAAAAACAGGAAGAAGGCAAATAGATGACCAGAGTGAGGAAACCTTGACGGGCTCCCCACACGGCCCGCAGGCCCTGGGCGATTGGACCCGGGCCAGCGCCGAGGAATTTCTGAATAAATCCGGCCAGGGTTTCCCCCGGGGTATGCGCTTCGTCTTTTATCCGACCCCGGAGGACTTGCCGGATGGGATGAAAAGAAGCGGGGCTCTCCCCGGATGTCCGGAACGGGTCGGCCGGGACCTGGTCTTCCACCTGGTGGAGGAGGCGCTCCGGAGCTGGCCCCTTCCGGCCGTCAAGGGCTGGATCCAGCGTCAGGCGGCCGACGGGCGATTGAAGCTGGAACTGGGCCCCGCCCCTTTTAATTTCCACCGGCAGATCCTGCCCCTCTTCCCGGTCAGCGGTTCCGCGGTGGCCCTCATCCGGCAGATCGTGGAACAGTTGAAGGAGGCCCTGGAAGCCTTTTTGGCTACCCGTATCCTGCTGGACCTGGGGCTGGTTGAGGCCCAGTGCCCATTTTATGCCTTCCGCCTGAAGGGCCCGGCCGGCGACCCCGTCCTCTACCGGGAGGCGCTCCCTCACGGCTGGGTCCGGGCTTCTTTCCTCGGCGGACAGTTGCAGGATTTCCTGGCCCTCTCCCTGCTGGCCAACCGGGGTCCCGCCGCCGGGACAGCCTTGAAAAGACGCTGGTGGCAGGTCCACGATTTTTTTGTACGGGAAGATCAGGCCCTGCTGGAAGAACTGGCGCTGACGGTTATGGAGCAAGGCCCCGACCCTTTTCCGGAACTGCTGGCCGGTATGTTTGTCCGCTTACGGGATGCCCTGCTGGGCCGCCGGCCCTCCCCGGCCTCTTCTACCACCCTGCACTGAGCCTAGCCCTGTAGAAAAAAACTTCGATCGGGTGAAGGCATCATTTTAGCTTAACCTTCTTCCCCGGGCCTGCCGGACCGCTGTTTCTTCAACCGGCTCCGGTGTTTTTTTCTCTCCAGCCTCTCCCGGTCCACGGCCCGGGGGACACCCGTTTTCCGGCGCGGTCTGGGCTGCTGGAGCGCCTCCCGCAACAGCAGGGTGAAACGCTGCCGGGCCAGGTCCCGGTTATCGGCCTGGGAACGGCTCTCCCGGGCGGTCAGAAACAGCTTCCCCTCCTTGTTGATTCGGGTCGCCAGCTTGTCCAGGATCCGGGCTTTGACAGCCTCCGGCAGACTGGGCGAACCGGCCACGTCGAACCACAGCGTCACCCGGGTGCTGACTTTGTTGACATTTTGCCCTCCGGGACCGCCGCTCCGGGAGGCGGTGAAGGTAAGTTCCTCCCCCGGGATGCTCAA
>JALOOY010000233.1 GCA_025454185.1 Thermodesulfobacteriota bacterium | reverse complement strand
AGAGGGTCAGGAAGGGGGTGAAACCCCATGTTTCAAGAATTCGGGAGTTCACCCACCCCCCAACCCCCGGAGCCTGTCCCGCGGCCGCGCGAGATCGAGGGAGGGGGAGCCCCGGGATTCACCTTGGTAAGCCAAGTCAACAGGCATTTCAGTAAATAATCTCGCACCCGGGCCGAAGCCTCCCCCACGCGGCCTTTTGCCGTTATCCTCTCCAGTTCAATACCATTTTCCGTTGGGCCTCCGTCTTGGGGGAGGGCAGGCGGCCATGGGGATCGGCCCTCCGCAACACATCGAGCCTTTCCAGGGCCTCTTCCCCTGTCATTCCGTGGCGGACCAGATAGCAGCCAACGACCAGACCGACCCGGCCCAGCCCCTCCCGGGAGTGCAGGTAAACCAGCCGGTCCCGGTGAATAACCATATCGAGCTTACCCAATATCCACTTCATCGTTTCCAGGGAGGGAACTCCCCCGAAAGGAATCGGTTTCCTGGAAATTTTAATGCGGTGGTTCAGGGCCTTGGCCCTCGTGTACAGGTTGCTGGCATATTCCGGGAAAGTCCTGCGGGACCGGTCCTGTTCGTTGGGTTCCATCAGGTTGATTATTTGCGAAATGTTGGCGTCGAAGAAACCGGACAAATCCCGGCTTTTGCTCCCCGGGTAGCCTCCCGCCAGAAATTTTTCCGGAATGACCCAGTAGGCGCGGGGAAAAGGAATTTTGTTCGTCATGTCTTTGCGTAACCCTTTCGGGCCTCCAGAGGCAGTCTTTTCAGATTGCATAAATCCATAATTTGTATGAAATGTCAATGATTCTAACCATGACCTGTTGGTTTGCCTTTTCCCTCAAATGATGCCAGGGGGACCCCGTTGCTGTCCCTTAATCCACCTTTTATGGACGGATTGCCCGGTGGCGTCAGAAGACTTCCGGGATGGGTCGCGAGCTCGACTCCCTTGCCGATATCATCTCCTTCGGCGTGGCCCCGGCTGTGATCGCCTACGGCTGCGGTATGCAGGGTTTGTACGATCGCATTGTTCTGACCTATTTTGTGGCCTGCGGCGTATCCCGTCTGGCGCGTTTCAACGTTACAGCCGAGGCCCTGTCGGCGGGCGGGGACAAGGTGACCCAACCGCCTTCGGCAGAGGCAAGATGGCCGAGTTGACGTCACAAACATTATTATGATATTTTGGAAATTTACACGACTTGGCGGCTTTTGAAGAAAGAAGGGTACACCTTTGATCGACCTTCCGGAAGAGTTACAAAAATTTAAACATGAAAAGACTTTTTGATATCTCGGCCGATTCGCCGAACGAAAAAACAGAACCGGCCTGGTGGTTTGTATTTTCCAGGCGTAAGCTGCTTGTGGCCTCCGAGGGGTCGGGGTTGACCGTGCCGCTGGCCAGGGACCTGACCGACCTGGGCTTCTCCCTCAACGGGGGTATCTTCCTGGGCACCCTGGAGGGTCGACCCTGCTACGCCGCCGCCCTTGCCGATCCCCCGGCACCCCCGGCCGGCCTGGTTTTCCAGGATTTGTGGGGGCTTTACGATCGACTGGCCCCGACCCTGATCCCCATCGCCTTCCGGGGCCTCCACCTGCTCGACTGGTCCCACAAGACCCGCTTCTGCAAGCGCTGTGGCAGCGCCCTGCAGCCCAAGCCCGGCCCTCCGGCCCGGGAATGCCCCCAATGCGGGCACCTGAGCTTTCCCCGCATCTCGCCGGCGGTGATCGTCCTGGTGGAGCGGGACGACCGGTGTCTGCTGGCCAGTTCTCCCCGCTTTAAAGGAGATTTCTACAGCGTCCTGGCCGGCTTCGCCGAACCGGGGGAAACCCTGGAGGAAACCGTGGCCCGGGAAGTACGGGAAGAAACCGGTATCGAGGTCACCGATATCCGCTATTTCGGCAGCCAGCCCTGGCCCTTCCCCGACTCCCTGATGATCGGCTTCACCGCCCGCTACGCCGGCGGGGAGATCCGGGTGGATGGTGAAGAGATCAGCGATGCCCGCTGGTTCACCGCCGATCAACTGCCCAACATCCCGGGCAAGATCAGCATCGCCCGGCGGCTTATTGATTGGTTTGTGGAGAAGCAGCAAGCGAATAATGGTGTATAGCGTTTTCTGGGAACAAGCCTTGAAGGAAAAAAATCTTGCGTTCTTTTCCTGGAGGGCACGCGTCCCCGGTGGGCAGTTTGCTTGAGGAAATCGGCCTTCTTATTTTTTTGACTTTTACCCTCTTGCCCTTTTGCGGGACCATGGCCCCTCTTGGGCCGTTTTAAGAACCACGGTTCTCCCTTGCCGGCTCCCGCACTCGGATCCAATCAATCCTTAAAAACCTTTTTCAGATCGATGACCAGGTCCGGAAACAGGCTGACCGGAATTGGATCTTCCCCGGTGTAAATACGCGGTTTTCCATATTCCCGGTTGGCCTTCAACTGGAAAACCATGATGGTTTTGTCGACCGGATGAACGATCCAATATTCCGGTACCTGTCGGCGTTCATAGAGGGCGAGCTTTTCAATATAATCGCGGGCCACTGTGGAGGGCGAAATGATTTCGATGATCAAATCCGGGGGTCCGGCACAGCCCTTCTCGTCCAATTTGGCGAGATCGCAGACCACCATGATGTCGGGCTGGACTACCGAAGTGGTTTCGGGCTCGGTCTGGTTTCCTTCGGGTAACCGGACATCAAAAGGGGCCACGTAGACTTCGCAGGGTTTATCCACCAGGTAATTGAAAAACAAATCCGCCAGGGCGAGAAGAATTTTTTGATGCGCCCGGGAAGGGGCCGGGGTCATATTAAACGCCTCCCCCTCGATCAACTCCCAGCGTTCATTGTCCGCCCAGGAGAGATAATCACTATAGGTGAATTTTCGCTTTTTTTCTGCCGGTTCGCCCAAAATCCTTCTTCCCCGCTTTGTGGGAACTTACTGTGATTCCCGATCGTTGTTCACATTCAGTATCCGTAAATAATCGGCTGGTTGTCAAGTTGATTTTATAAAACCGTAATTCATAATTCCAAAATGTAATTTTATGCTATATGATTAAACATACTGCAACAATCGGCCCTGTATGGAGATTATATGACAACCTTCATGAAAATCGCGCGCCCCATAGGACGGTCGATCCTCCTGTTGGTTTTCGGGGTCCTTTCCGCCTGCGCCACGCTGCCCACCGATTTCGAGCGGCCCCCGTCCTTCGCGTTCACCGATACGCGTGACACCTTTTTGGGCCGGGAGGCCTTGAAAAACACGGCCGGTCATCCGGCCCAGTCCGGCTTCATCGCCCTGGGCAGCGGCCTGGATGCCTTCACGGCCCGGGCCCTTGCGGCGGACCGCGCCGAGCGCAGCATCGACGCTCAGTATTACCTCTACCACGGCGATCTCATCGGCAAACTGTTTACCTGGAAACTGGTCCAGGCAGCCGAACGGGGCGTGCGGGTACGCCTGCTGGTCGACGACATGGACATGGAAGGCCGGGACTTGGCCTTGGCGGTTCTGGACAGCCACCCTCATATCGAAGTGCGCCTCTTCAATCCCTTCACCCGGGGCACGGGCCGGAGGTGGCAGTTTTTGACCCGCTGGGGTTCGGTGACGCGGCGTATGCACAACAAGACCATGGTGATCGACAACCAGGCCGCCATTTTCGGCGGACGCAACATCGGCAACGAATATTTTGAGGCCGACCCCGAATTGGCCTTCGGCGACCTAGATGCCCTGGCCGTCGGGCCGGTGGTGCAGGAAATTTCCTCGGTCTTCGACCGCTACTGGAACAGTGAACTGGCCTATCCGGTGTCGGTGCTGACCGACGAACGGCCCACGGAGCAGGAAATCCAGCAGGCGGAAAAGGAGCTGGAAAATTTTGTGAAGTCCCAGGCCGATTCCGAATACGTGCGGGCGTTGCGGCATTCGGTCCTGGCCCAAAAAATTGAAAATAAAGAACTGACATTTGACTTGGGCGAAGCGCAGGTGGTATTTGACCAGCCGGAAAAAATTCTGGGCGAGTTGGAGGAAACCCGCTACCGCCTGGCGCCTATGCTCACGCCCTACGTGAATGATTTAGAAGCAGAGCTGATTGTTTTTTCCCCCTATTTCGTCCCCGGAGAAGCGGGGACGGCCCTTTTGACCCACCTGGCCGCCCGCGGCGTGCGGGTTCGCATCCTGACCAACTCCCTGGCTTCCAACGATGTGGGGCTGGTCCATTCGGGTTATTCCAAATACAGGAAAGCGCTGCTGCGGGGAGGCGTGGAACTTTATGAACTGAACAAGGACCTGGCCCGTGAGGAGCCGGAACCGGAGCGGAGATGGCGCGGATCTTCCAAAGCCAGCCTGCACGCCAAATCCTTTGTCTTCGACCGCCGGCGGGTTTTCATTGGCTCCTTTAACCTGGACCCCCGTTCCCTGCAGCACAATACCGAGATCGGCGTGGTCATGACCATTCCGGGGACCGCCCGCGAAATGGGTGAATGGTTCGACCGGAACATCGCGCAGTTCGCTTTTCGGCTGGAGTTGAAAACCGAGGCCGACGGTAGCGAACGACTGCTCTGGCACGGTCTGGAAAAGGGGAAGC
>JALOOY010000232.1 GCA_025454185.1 Thermodesulfobacteriota bacterium | reverse complement strand
GATTTCTTGATTGATGCCCCCATGGCCGTCAGCCAGGAAGCGGAAGTCCAACTGGAAAACAAAAAAATCCGGCGGCTCCGCCTGCTGGTGGATCTGACCTGCGCCGTCCTGCGCCAGGGCCGTCTGGATCGGGAAGAATCCTGGGCCCTGGTGGAGGGACTCAAGCGCTTCGCCCTGCAGCTTTTCCCCGGCCGGGAAGAAACCTTCGAGATCGTCTACCGGGCCAAGTTCCGGCGCATCATCGAAGAGCGCCATCCGCTCCATTAGTCCCCCTTTGCCACCGGCGTTGCCCGTCCCAATCCCGGGGAGCCGTTACAGGCCCTGAATAGTATGATATGAGGGAAGCCTCAAGCCTCGGGCTGAACCGGGAATCGATCGCGGACGTCACCAGGGTAGGAGTATGCGGACCTTCAAGGAAATAAAGACGCACTATCATTTTACTGCGGAAGACGAAAGACGGCTGCGGGACCTGAAGCCGCTCATGGCCGAAAATGCCTCCCAGGTCATGGGCGACCTGCACTCTTGGATCATGGCTACGCCGGAGACAGCCCGGTATTTTACCGATGAAAAGATCAGGGACCGGGTCACCCAAATGCGGGAGGTCTGGTTCCAGGATCTGTTCTCCGGAAACTACGACAACCGCTATTACGAACGCCTGATCCGGGTGGGACAGAAGCATGTCAAAACCGGGGTGGAACCCCATTGGCTGAACCGGGGCATCAACTTGGTCCGCAGCCGCTGCCTGGAAATCCTCAACCTCCATTTCGACGATGGGGGAGAACGGCTGGCGCACCTGCTCTCCCTGGAAAAGCTGTTGGACATCAACCTGGACGTCATCACCTCCTCTTTCATCGAAGAGGAAATCCGGACCTATTCCCCGGCCTACCGGGTAAAGAGTGCCCTGCTGATCTTTTCGGAACGCTTCTCTCAGGCCATGAACCTGGTCCTGGTGCTGGCCCTCATCGGCTTGACCCTCGGAGTCGTCGGCCTCTTCGTCCGCGACGTGATCGAAATCTTCCGGGGTCATTATGCCGAGGGCCTGATCACGGCCCTGGGTTCTTTGCTGATCCTCTGGGTGATGATCGAGCTCATGAGCACCGAGATTTCCCATCTCAAGGGCGGGAAGATCGGCATCAGCGTCTTCATCGGCGTGGCCCTGGTAACGACCATCCGGGACGTGCTGATCAAGACCCTCAAACATGAGAATCCGGAGACCCTCTATTACCTGGAGGCCCTGATCCTGATCCTCGGAGTCATCTTCTGGCTGGTGCGCAAGACCGAGGACCGGAAAGAACCCTAAGAAAAATTCTCTTGGTCTGGGGATGTCTGCGGCAGGAAAAGTGAAATCCCGTTGACAGAACGCAGGCCGGGGGATAGTGTTCAGGTTGAATAAATCGCCGTCAGGAATGGAAAAGGCCCATTCACCGCAAAAAACCAAAGCGGGCCAAGTTCAATATTTTTTCACATGACAAAAATAACCGATTTCTATGAACAGAGCAGCGTGGAGCAGGCCAAAGCTTTGGCCCGTCATGCACTGGAAATCCTATTGCGGGATATCAGCTCACCGGCCGCTGCGGAAGAAGTCTGGAGCCGGGTGGAGTCCGAGGCCATTTTTCGGGAGCTGATTCGGAACTGGGAAAATTGGGGGGCGCTGGAGCGGCGGAAGGCCTGGGCGGAATTGTCCCGGGTCCTTGAAAAAGCCGCCTATGCCACCCGACCCTACTGTCTGCGTTGCGGGACCTGTTGCCGGAAAGGGAGCCCGTCCCTGTACCGGGAGGATCTGTCTCTGTTGCGCCGGGGGACCGTGAGCCGGCTGGACCTGATCACCCTGCGTAAGGGAGAAAGAGTCTTCTCCAACGAGACCGACGCTTTTTTTATTCTCCCGGAGGAGCAAGTCAAGGTCCGGGAAAAACCGGACAGCCGGGAATGCATTCATTTCCAGGCGCAGGATCCGGGTTGCGGTATTTATGAAGACCGGCCCCGGGAGTGTCGAATACTGGAGTGCTGGAACCCGGAGGGATTCCGGGTCTTGAAACAGGAAAAGCTCTTGTCCCGTTGGGACCTGCTGGACCCTGCCGATCCCCTGCTGCCGATAGCGAAGACCCATGAGGAACGGTGCGATCTCCTGCGGATGCAGGAATGGTTGATCCGGGCTGTGGAAGGGGCCGGCGGTGAAGATGAAAAGGTTGTGGAAACCCTTCAGTATGACCGGCATGTCCGCGCTTTCCTGGGCGAACAATTCAACCTCGAGCGCCGGCACCTGGATTTCCTCCTGGGGCGGCCGCTGGAGGAGGTTGTCGTCGGGCTGGGCTTTAGCGTCCAGGTCGAGCCGGGGGGCCGGGTGGTGGTGGGGAGGAAGGGTGAAGCAGGAGGGCAGACGGAAGACGGAAGCGAATGACGGAAATAAGTCATTTTAAAAATTCCAATGAAAAACTTCAAAACCTTACCGCCGCTGAAATCCCTGGGGCAGAATTTCCTGCGCTACCCGGACACGGCCCAACGAATCCTCGACGCCCTCCCGCTTGACCCCGGGGAGGCGGTGGTGGAACTGGGGGCCGGCCAGGGGGCCCTGACCTTCCTGTTGGGCGAAAAGGCCGGGTCGGTTCTGGCCCTGGAGGTGGACGCCGGGCTGGCCGAACAGCTCACCGAAAAGATTCGGGGAAGGGGCCGGGAGAATATCCGGGTCCTCCACGAGGACATGTTGAAAGCCGACTGGGGGTCGTGGTGGGAAGACCTGAAGCAGCCCTTCTGGATCGTGGGCAACCTGCCTTACCAGCTTTCCACGGCGGTCCTGTTCCGGGTCATTGAATTCCGGTCCATCCTCAAGGGGGCTTACGTCATGCTGCAGAAGGAGGTGGCCGACCGGCTCCTGGGGCAGCCGGGGCAGAAAGCCTATGGGCTGATGACGGTCCTGATCGGTTATTACGCCGAAGTAAAGCCCCTCCTCCAACTGGGGCCCGGTTCCTTTTTCCCCCGGCCCAAGGTTTCCTCCACGTTCCTGGAAATCCGTTTCCGGGAAACGCTGCAACCCGAGATTCGGGACGAAGCCTTGTTCCAATGGACGGTGCGGGCGGCCTTCGGGCAGCGGCGGAAGCAGTTGAAAAACGCCCTGACCGCCGACGGGCGGTTTCCCGCGGCCGTCATCCAGGAAGCCCTGGACCGCGTCGCCGTCGATCCTTCCGCCCGCGGGGAGACCCTGTCCATCGAACGGTTTGTCCGATTGGCCAATGCTTTGGCAACCTAAAGGGTTGCCTACCCTTCCTCATCCTTCAAGAACAGCTTGTGGTATTCCTCATCCTTTAAGTGCTTCCGGATCAGACGGGAGATGAGATCGAAGACTTCCTGAATTTCCCCGTCGTTCAGGCGGGGCACCAGGGCCTTCAGCAGGGCGTCGTCGGAAAATTTCTGCAGGTAAACCATGAGGGATTTCTCATCCGTGTCCCGGTCGAAACCGAAGCCGACCAGGCCGTCATACTCCTCGACGAACTGGTGGCGGTGCATGGTATTTTTCATGAATTCCTTTTCCTTAATTCGATGTTGGATGTTCATCTTTTTTTTGTATTAACTCAGGACTACCTGTTTTTCTTATCCCTCCCGGAAGATCCGGTACTCCCCGTGAGCTGATAGCGGGCCACGGCCCGGTTGTGCTCTTCCAGCGTGCGGGAGAAATGATGGCTGCCGTCGTTTCGGGAAACGAAATAATAATAGTTGCTGGCGGTCGGATGAAGGACGGCCCGCAGGGCCTCCTCGCCCGGATTACTGATCGGTCCGGCGGGCAGGCCGGGCCGGGTGTAGGTGTTGTACAAGGTGGGCCTTTCCAGGTCTTTGCGGGTCAGGTCGCCGTTGAAATTTTTGAGGCCGTAGATGACGGTGGGGTCGCTCTGGAGGGGCATCCCTTTTTGGAGCCGGTTATAAAAAACCGAGGCGATCAGGGGCCGTTCGGCCTGGCCCCCGCTTTCCTTTTCCACCACCGAGGCCAGGGTAACGATCTGGTATTGCGGCAGGCCCAGGGGCGTCAGGCCGGCATCGTCTCCCTGGCAGTGACGGTAGATCTCCTGAAAACGTCTGACCATCCTTTTCTGGATGGCCTTGACGCTCATGCCCCGGTGAAAAAGGTAGGTATCCGGAAACAGGTAGCCCTCCAGGGAAGCTCCGTCCAGACCCAGTTCGGTGATCCAGCTTTCATCCCAGGCTGCGGCCAGAAACTCGGGAGCGGAGACGATATTTTCCTGAGCCAGGCGGTCGGTGATCTGCTTGAGGGTGAAGCCTTCGGGGATAGTGACCCGTTTCAGCATGGTCTTGCCGCTGATCAACTGGTCCAGCACGACGGCCGGCGGCAATCCGGTGGTCAATTCGAAGTCGCCCCATTGCACCTTCTTGCCCACCCCTTGCCACCAGGAGAGCAGCATGAATTTGAACGGATCCCGGATGATACCTTTCTCAGCCAGCAGATGAGCAATCTGACGCAGCCCCATGCCGGATTGGATGCGGACGATTTGGGTCTGGGGCTTTTCCGGCGCGGGCGGGTAGAGGAAGGTTTGAAAGGAATAAAAAGCCAGGGTGACGGCGACGAAGCAGACAAAAACGAAGACAG
>JALOOY010000231.1 GCA_025454185.1 Thermodesulfobacteriota bacterium | reverse complement strand
TAACCCCCCAACGGGAAAAGAATCGGCAAAGGTCGTTCTGGTCGGGAACCCCAATGTCGGCAAGAGCGTCATATTCAATTATCTGACCGGAGCCTACCGGGTGGTATCGAATTACCCGGGGACCACGGTCGAAGTTTCCTCCGGTTCGGCTGTATTCAAAGCCGGCCGCTATACAGTGCTCGACACACCAGGCATCAACAACCTGATCCCCAATTCAGAGGATGAAAAGGTTACCAGGGACATCCTCCTTTCTGAACAAAATTATTCAGTAATTTCAGTACTTGACGGAAAAAATATCAAGCGCGGTCTGATGATCGTGCTGCAGCTCGTCGAGATGGGGCTGCCTCTGCTGGTCGTGGTCAACATGATCGACGAGGCCAGAAGCCGCGGGATCGATATCCAGGTAGGGGTACTGGAGGAAGTCCTGGGGGTCCCGGTTCTCCCCACGGTGGCCACCCGAAAAAAAGGACTGGAAAAGATCACAGCCCATCTGTCGGATGCCCGCCGATCTCCTTTTACCTTTCGCTATTCACCGGATATCGAGGAGGCCGTAGCCGCCTTGCTGCCCTTGATTCCCCAGGCGGCCATCAGCGGCCGCTCCCTGGCCTTGATGCTGCTGTCGGGTGACGAGACCCTGAGACCCTGGCTGGAGAAGACGGCCGACCCCGCGGCCATCCGCGAACTGGAGGAGGTCTGCAGCCGTTTTCAGAGCCGTTTCAGCGAGCCCCTGGGCTACCGGATCAACGTGGAGCGTCTGGCCCGGGTGGAGGCCCTGCTCCCCGCGGTTTTCGTCAAGGGCCGGGAAAAGACCCGCCACTGGGGACCCCTCCTGGCCGCCTGGTCCACCCACCGCGTTTACGGCTGGCTGGGGCTGGCCCTGGTGTTGTACCTTTCCTACTGGATCATCGGGGTCCTGGGAGCGGAAATCGCCGTGGAATTCATGGAGGAGGTCGTCTTCGGCACCTATGTGAATCCCTGGATTACCCGCTGGTTCAAGGCCCTGGTCCCGGTCCCCTTTCTTCAGGACCTGGTGGTGGGAAACTATGGGATTTTGACCATGGCCCTGACCTACGCCCTGGCCTTGATCCTGCCCATTGTGACCTTCTTTTTCCTCATCTTCGGATTTCTGGAAGACTCCGGGTATCTGCCGCGTCTGGCGGTCATGACCAACCGGATTTTCCGTCTCATGGGCTTGAACGGGAAGGCCATCCTGCCCATGATCCTGGGCCTGGGCTGCGATACCATGGCCACCATGACCACCCGCATTCTGGAGACGCCCAAAGACAAGATCATCGTCACCCTGCTCCTGGCCCTGGGGGTGCCCTGCTCGGCGCAATTGGCCGTGGTCCTGGGTATGCTCTCGGGCTTCTCCATCTGGGTCATCCTCTTCTGGGTGGCCATCATCGCGGGGGTGATCATCCTGGTGGGATTTCTGGCGGCCCGGGTAATCCCGGGAGAGAGCACCAGCTTCATCCTGGAACTGCCGCCGCTGCGCTGGCCCCAGATGAGCAACATCCTCCTGAAGACCCTGTCCCGGCTGGAATGGTATCTCCAGGAAGCCGTGCCGCTTTTCATCCTGGGGACCCTGGTGCTGTTTGCCCTGGACAAAACCGGGGCCCTGGCCACCCTGGAACGGGAGGCCACGCCGCTGGTGGTCTGGTGGCTGGGACTGCCGGCCGAATCCACCGGCTCTTTCATTATCGGTTTCCTCCGCCGGGACTACGGGGCCGCCGGCTTCTTCAACCTGGCCCGCCAGGGGCTGCTCACCCAGAATCAGATATTGGTGGCCCTGGTGACCATCACCCTTTTTGTGCCCTGCATCGCCAATTTTTTTGTTATCATCAAGGAAAGGGGCTGGAAGGTGGCCCTGGCCATCGTGGGCACGGTGATCGGCATCGCCCTGCTGGTGGGCGGTCTATTGAACTGGGCCTTGTTTTTCAGCGGCTGGCGGATCAGCTAAGATGGGGCTTATGGGTGCTTCGGAAACCATCAAGTGTCCCTTATGCGGGCAGGATTTTACCCCGGATTTTCAGGGGTGCTCCGCTTCCTGCCCGCTGGGGGCTCACTGCAACCTGATCTGCTGCCCCCGTTGCCACTACAGTTTCCCCCGGGATTCCCGGACCATCAATTTTTTTAAAAAAATCTGGAAGAAAAGGAAGGGCCATGAACGCCAACCCTGATCACGCTTCCGAATACAGCCACGGCCATCGCTGGCACGGCGGGCGTCTGCTTAAAACCCAGGAGGACCGGGTCGACGAAATGCTGGAACTTATCTGGACCCTGCGGGAAAAGGGGGCGGCGAACCTCGAGAGCCTGCTGGAACAGACCACGGACCCGGAGGCCCGCACGGTCCTGAAGCAGATGGCCCAGGAGGGTCTCTGTACGCTGGAGGGCGATGGATTGCGGCTGAATGAAAAAGGCGAAGCCCTGGCCGAGGGGATCATCCGGCGCCATCGGCTGACGGAGCGTCTGCTCATGGAGCTCTTCGAACTTTCCGAGGCGGAAGCCGAAGCCGAGGCCTGTAAACTGGAGCACCTGCTCAGCCCGGCGGTGACCGACAGCGTCTGCTCCTTCCTGGGCCATCCGCCTGTCTGCCCCCACGGCAAGCCCATCCCCCAGGGGCCCTGCTGCAAAAAATTGACCCGGGAAGTACACCCCTTGATCCGGCCTTTGAGCGATCTGCCTTTAGGCCAGGAAGGGAAGGTGGTGTTTATCTCCACCAAGGTCAAAAACCGGCTGGAACCCCTCAGTTCCCTGGGCATCGTCCCCGGCACCGTGCTGCAACTGAAACAGCGACGGCCGGCTTACGTGATCCAATTGGGGGAGTTGTCGGTGGCCCTGGATGAACAGATCGTCCTGGAGATTTTTGTCAAGGCGGTTTAGTTCGAAAATACCGTTCGGCGTTGGGGGTTCGGCGTTCGGGGTTCGGCGTTCGGCGAGGGAGCTAAATACAAAATTTTCCTGCTCCGGGGATGCCCGCAGCGGGCGGGCATAGGGGTTTAATATGGCTACATTTTGAGTTTTGAGAGTTGGTCATTTGAATTTATTCGGATTTCGAATTTAGCCTTCATTTTTTCCGGCAGCTCCAGATAATAAGTTCCTTCCTCCTTTTTCCCCCGTTTCAAACAGCCCTGCCCGTAGATCCCGCATTTTTTCTCCAGCTCCCGCATGGCGGCGGCGGACTGACCTGCGGACAGGTCGCCCGAATGCAGCAGCTTGACCAGGGCCTGGATCCGGTAACGATCCAGGGCCGGCGTGCTGCGGGAAAGCTGGTCCGCATGGCCGCCCCGCTTGATCACCAGGGGATCCCCGATGAGGAACACCGGTTTCCGGCAGGCGATCCGCAGCCAAAGGTCGTAATCTTCGCAGGCCGGGAGCTGCGGATCAAAGGGGCCGGGTCCCAGGGTTTCCAGCAGGCTTCTCCGAAGCATGACGGCCGAGGGGCTGACCAGACACAGCTCCAGGGAAGCTTCGAAGATGTCCCCCGAGGGTTTGGCATGGCGCAGGCGCGGGTTGACCCGACGGCCGTTGCGAACCCATATTTCCTCGGTCTGGCAGATTTCCGCCCCGGGATTCCCGGCAAGGAAATCAACTTGAATTTCCAATTTTCTCGGCAGCCAGAGGTCGTCGGAATCCAGAAAGGCGACCCACGGCCCGGAAGTCAGGGCCAGACCCCGGTTGCGGGCGGCGCTCACGCCGGACCGTTCCTGCCTTTCGTAATGCAGGGCCTTCCCGTAAAGGGCCAGCCGGGCCGCGGTTTCGTCGGTGGAGCCGTCGTCGATCACGATCAACTCAAAATCCGTGAAGGTTTGGGCCAGGACCGAAGCCACGGCCTCCACGACCAGCGCGGCGCGGTTGTAGGTGGGGATGATGACGCTGATCAGGGGAGGCATACTATTAATACGAAAAGACGAACATCGAACATCCAACGTCCATCATCGAACATCCAACGTCCATCATCGAACGTCGAATCAATACGAAAATACCGTTCGGCGTTGGGCGTTCGGTGTTCGGCGAAGGAACCAGATAAAATTTTCATGCTTCGTGGGTGCTCGCTCCGAGCAAGGGGTATAATAAGAAATTCGGATTTCCACCCGTCAGGGGGCAATCAGGGCCAGTATTCCGGCCAGGATGAAACCGGACTCCACCAGGGCCTCGAAATAGATCCCGGTCAGCAGCCATTTTTTCTCGAAAAGGACCAGAAAGAACAGCAAATAGGCGGCCACGATCAGCAGCCAGTACCCGAACCCGGAAACGATCCCGATCAGGGCCGCCAGGATCAGGGTCGCCAGGATCAGGAGGCCCAGGCCCTTGAGCAGGCGGATGGTCCGCTGCTCGCCGATCAGGATCGGCAGGGTCTCTTTGCCGACGATCAGGTCGCCCTGGATATCCAGGATATCGAAGAGCCCCGAGCGGATGTAGACCAGGCCGCAGAGGATGAAAAAAACCAGCGGGACGGCCGGATCATTCCAGGACTTTTCGGCCAGGGCCGGGATCAGGGTAGTTACGCCGCCCCAGCCCAGGGCCACGGACAAGGATTTGGAGGCCGGGATGTCCTTGATTTTTTTCAAACCGGAAAAATGCTGCCAGACGGCCGG
>JALOOY010000230.1 GCA_025454185.1 Thermodesulfobacteriota bacterium | reverse complement strand
ATCCAGTACTAAGGTATGCCTATACTCGGGTACTCGACTACTCCATTACTCCGCCTAATAATGAAAAATCAACTGCACTGCCCTGTTTGATCAAGGGGTGGTGCAGGCCCCGAAGATCACAAAACCCGTTTCATCCCCGGCGATCGACAGGACCATCCTTCCCGAGTCTGCAGCAATAACCAGGCTCCAGACCAGGTCGTTTTCCAGGCCCCGCAAAAACATTTTGCCGTTCCGCGTGTCCGCGTTTTCGATACGGGTGGTTCGGACCTGCGCGCCCTCGCGGATGGTGGTGATTTGTTTTTCCTTGAAATTCAGGCGCAGGAACTGGGGCAGGTTGATGGCCTCGGAGGTGACCCGCTCGCAGCCGTCCGGGCCGCATTCGAAATTATCCTTCAGGGCGCAGATCAGCGGCTGGGAGCCGTCGAAATCGGCGGCCGGAGCCGCTGCGGGGATCAGTAACCAACCCAATAATATTGAAGGTATCCATCGGTTTTTTTTCATCATAGCACCCTTTGCCGAGAGTAAAAAATTCGTAAGCGTAAAATAAAAAACCCCAGCCCGTGCCTTTCAGGCGCGGGCTTTTTACTTTACGGTGTAGTCGCGGGCTTCCATGCAGGCGGAAAAGGCCCGGTTGTAATAGTTTTGTTTCTGCTGCCGGCCGGACGCTTCCTGCTGGGCCCACTCCTGCTCTTTCTGGTCCTGCTGCTCATTGTGTTTTTTGCGCCGCACACCCCCGATCAGGGCGCCGCCGGCTGCCCCGATGGCGGCCCCCTTGCCGGGCGCGCCCGCTATGGCCCCCACCCCCAGCCCGACCAGGCCTCCGCCGACCGCCCCCCGGCCCGCGCTGGCTTTGGTTTTTTCCTTGACCGGCGGCGGGGTGGAGGCGGTGGCCGGGGCCAGGGGGTCGAAGCCGGTTTCCTTCCTGGCCCACTGGTAGCAGTCGTATTTGTCTTTTTCCTGTTGTTGCTTACTCTGACCCTTCTTAGGGTAGATGATCGGCTCCTGGGCCAGGGCCGATGAGGCGGCCAGGGTAAGGATCATCAGGATGGCGGGCCATTTGATTTTTTTATTCATAATGCTTCCTTTTTAACATCATTTTGTTTTTAGTCGTCATGCCGGGCTTGACCTGGCATCCAGTTACTTTAAAGCCAAAAGCATCCTGGATTCCGGATCGCCCTTCGGTCGTCCGGAATGACGACTTTAGCGGCAGCACTGCTTGTATGTTTCAAGCATTCACGGTAGAAATATCTATTTCCCGGCCTCTGCCGCTTCTACCATCCTCCTGTCAACTTCGGCCACCCAGCCGCCGCCCAGGGATTTGTAGACGTTGATGAGGGAGGTGAAGACGCTCGACTGGGTCTCCACGTAGGAAAGCTGGGCGTTGAACAGGGAGCGGTCGGCATCCAGGACCAGAAAGTAGTTGGCCGTCCCCCCTTCGTACTGCAAGCGGGCGACCCGGGCGTAGCTTTTCAAGGCTTCGACCTGCCGTCCCTGGGCCGCCAGCCTTTCCCGGCCTTTGAGGGTCCCGGCCAGGGCGTCCTCCACTTCGCGGAAGGCATTCTGCACGGTCTGCAGGTACTGGAAAAAGGCCTGCTGCTGGAAGGCCTCGGCCTGCTTGACCTGGCCGGAGATGCCCCCGAAGGTAAAAATGGGGCCGGCCGCGGCGGCCCCGGCATTCCAGATGGTGGAACCGCTTTCAAAGAGTTTGGACAGATCGGCGCTGGCCACTCCCAGGATCCCGGTGAGGGAGATGGTCGGAAAATAGAGGGCCTTGGCCTGTCCGATCCGGGCGTTAGCCGCCACCAGGTTCTGCTCGGACTGGAGGATGTCCGGCCGCCTTTCCAGCAGGGTGGAAGGCAGGCCCGCGGGGATGTCCACCGGCGCCAGTTCATCGATGGTGCGGCCACGGGGAATGGGTCCGGGATTGCGTCCGATCAGCGTGGAAAGAAAGTTCTCCTGCTGGGCAATCAACAACTGGTATTGGGGGACCGCCTGACGGGCTGATTCATACTGCGATTCGATCTGGCTGAGCTCCAGGCGCGAAATAGTCCCGTATTTATACCGCAGGTTGAAAAGCCGCAGGGTTTCGGCGTAAGCCTTTTCGGTTTCCCTCGCAATCTCCAGTTGCCGGTCCAGAGCCCGCAGGGTCAGGTAGCCGTTGGCCACGTTGGTGGCCAGGGAGAGGATGACCGCCCGGCGCCCCTCTTCGCTGGCCAGCACGTCGGCCCGGGCCGCTTCCGTGGCCCGGCGGATCCGACCCCAGATGTCGATCTCCCAGCTTACACTGAGGTAGGCCTGGTGAGTATTGTAAATCGGACTGACGCCGGCCGGAAAGGATGTAGGCCCGGTCTCGGTGTCCTTCTGGCGGGAGACAGCGGCGGTGCCGCTGATCTGCGGAAAGAACTGGGAGCGGGTGGTGTCGAGCGCGCCCAGATACTGGTCCACCCGGGCGGCGGCAATCTTGAGGTCCTTGTTTTCCGTCAGGGCCTCCTTAATAAGATTGTTCAGGACCGGGTCGCCGAACCCCTCCCACCAGGCCAGGTCGGCCAACCCGGCGGCGGCCTCGTACTCGAGGCGCCAGGTCGGCGGAGTGTCGGGTGTCGGCTTGACATAGTCCGGGCCGACCGTGCAGGAAACCAGCAAAAGGCCGGCCAGAGCGAAGAAGAGTGCCTTAGGCATGGGGACCCTCCTTGGGACGATTTTCCGTGTCCCCCGGAGCCGTTGCCGGGACCCCTTTCTTTTTGCGGCTGAAGAGGCCGGTGAAGTCCTCCAGGATCACGAAAAAGAGCGGTACGAAGAACGAGGCTACGGCTGTGGAGGCCAGCATGCCGCCGATGACCCCGGTGCCGATGGCCCGCAGACTGTTGGCCCCGGCGCCGGTGGCGACGGCCATGGGCACGCAGCCCAGGATGAAGGCCAGGGAGGTCATGACGATGGGCCGCAAGCGCATGCGGGCCGCCTCAACGGCGGCTTCAACGGCCGCCATCCCGGCCCGCCGGTTTTCGGCGGCGAACTCGATGATCAAAATGGCGTTCTTGGCCGAAAGTCCGATGAGGGTTACCATGCCCACCTGAAAGTAGACGTCGTTTTCCAGCCCGAGGATCCAGGTCAGGGTCAGAGCCCCGCAGATGGCGAAAGGCACGGAGAAGAGGACGCCGAGGGGCATGGCCCAGCGCTCGTACTGGGCGGCCAGGATGAGAAAGACCATGATCAATCCGAAAATAAAGGCGGACGAAGAAGTGCCGCCGGACTTTTTCTCTTCATAGGCCTGCCCGGCCCAGGAAAAGTCGTAGCCCCCGGTCAGCACCTCCCGGGCCACGGCTTCCATGGCGGCAATGGCCTGGCCGGTGCTGTAGCCCGGGGCCTGGCTGCCGGTAACCTTGGCCGCCGGAAAGCCGTTGAAGCGGGTCAGCAGGTTGGGGCCGGAGACGTAGCGGGCCGTGGCCACGGCCGAGAGGGGGACCGTCTCGCCGCTGTTGGAGCGCAGGTAGATCTGGGAAAAGGAATCCGGCTTGTCCCGGTACTGGGGCTGGGCTTGGATGATCACCTGCCAGATGCGGCCGTAATCGGTGAACTGGGCTACGTAGGAGGAGCCGAAGTAGGCCTGCAATGTCCCGAAAACGGTGGACACCGGCACGCCGAGGATTTCGGTGCGGGAGCGGTCCAGATCGAGATAAAGCTGCTGCTGGGAGGCGGAAAAGGTGGTGGACACTCCGGTCAGCTCGGGCCGCTGGCGGGCCTTGGCCATGAAGGCCTTGACCTTTTCCTCCAGGGCCCGGGGACTGCTTCCCCCTTTGTCCTGCACGTAAAACTCGAACCCCCCGGTGGTGCCCAGACCTGGAATGGAGGGCGGGTTGAGCGGTATCAGGATGCCGTCCTTGATTCCGGCCAGCTTTCTGCGGGCATCGTCCAACACCGCGAAGGCTGTTCCCTCTTTTCCCTCCCGCTCTTCGTAGGGCTTCAGGGAGGTGAACATCATGCCGGCATTGGTCTTGTTCTGGCTGTCGAGCAGGCTAAAGCCGTCCAACTGAGCGATATCGCCTACGGCCGGATTCGTTTTCAGGACGGTCATGGCCCGGTCATTTACCGCCACGGTCCTTTCGAGACTGGCGGCATCGGGCATCATGTTGACCACGAAGACATAGCCCTGGTCCTCTTCCGGGACGAAGCTTCCCGGTACGACTTTGAACAGGAAGACCGTCGCGGCGATTACCCCGCCGAACAGGGCCAGGCCGATCAGCCTGTGTCCCACCAGCCAGCGCACGCCGGCCGTGTAGCCGTTGGTCAGGCGGGTAAAGCCGTTTTCGAACCACTTGAAGAAGCCCCGTTTTTCGTGGTGGCCGGGTTTGAGGATCCGGGCTGCCAGGGCCGGCGAGAGGGTCAGGGCGATGACGCCGGAGAGGGCCATGGAAATGGCGATGGTGATGGCGAACTGTTTATACAAGGTGCCGGTCATGCCGCCCAGGAAGGCCACGGGTACAAATACCGAGCAAAGCACCAGCACGATGGCGATCAGGGCCCCCGCCAGTTCACCCATGGCCTTCTTGGCCGCTGCCATGGGCGTCAGGCCCTGGGAGGCCATGAGGTGCTCCACGTTTTCCACCACGATGATGGC
>JALOOY010000229.1 GCA_025454185.1 Thermodesulfobacteriota bacterium | reverse complement strand
CTCCTGACCCAGGGCGCCGACGTCAACCTGGTCTCGGACATGCTCACCCGGGAAATGACTGCCGAACAGGTCTCCCTGCTCAACCAACTGCTGGAATCGGCCACCAAGCACAGCATCAACAACGTGGAGATCGTCTTCGCCAAGGGCTCCACCGACGTGTATGTGGGCGACTTTGCCGTGCTGGTCCATAAATTGATGGACATGGAAAACCTGCACTGCCTCTTCGCCCTGGCCCGCATGGAAGACCGGGTCTACATCGTGGCCCGCAGCCGGCTGCGGGAGGTCAACGTGGGGGAAATCCTCCTGCCCTTCGGCGGCGGGGGCCACCCCTTCGCAGCTTCGGCCACCGTCAAGGACCAGACCCTGGTCCAGGTGGAGGAGGCCCTGTTCCTGCACCTGAAGAGCAAGGTCAACCCCCAGCGCAAGGCCAGGGACATGATGACCTACCCGGTCAAGTTCCTGGGGCCCGAGGAGACCATCGAGCATGCCAACGAACTGCTGACCCGCTACAACGTCAACGTCCTGCTGGTGCTGGAAAAGGAAAAGCTCCTGGGCTGGATCTCCCGCCAGGTGGTGGAAAAGGCCATTTTCCACGGGCTCAAGCACCTGCCGGTCCGGGAATACATGAACACCGAAGTGGCCGCCGTGGATCCCGAGGCCTCCCTGTTCCAGATCCAGGAATTCATCATCGAGCATAAGCAGCGCATCCTGCCCGTGGTCCGTGAGGGGCAGGTGCTGGGGGTGATTACCCGTACCGACCTGCTCAACATCCTCATGGCCAGCCCGCCCATGCAGGAATACCTCTATGACTCGCGCAAGGCCCCCCATTTCGTGCGCAAGAAAAACATCGCCTACCTCCTGGAGGAGCGCCTGCCGGCCCGGGTCAACGAGATCCTGAAGTCCGTCGGGCAGGTGGCCGACACCCTCGGTTTCAACGCCTATGTGGTGGGGGGGTTCGTGCGGGACCTCTTTCTGAAGTTCGACAACCTGGACATCGACGTGGTCATCGAGGGGGACGGCATCAAGTTCGCCCAGGAATTCGCCAGGCAATATCCGGTGCGCACCCGCACCCACACCAAATTCAAGACCGCGGTCCTGCTCTTCGACGACGGCTACAAAGTGGACGTAGCTACGGCCCGCCTGGAGTACTACGAATCGCCGGCCGCCCTGCCGGTGATCGAAATCAGTTCGGTCAAGATGGACCTCTACCGGCGGGACTTTACGGTCAACACCCTGGCCGTCAAACTGAACGCCCGCCACTACGGCATCCTGATCGACTTCTTCGGGGCCCAGAAGGACCTCAAGGAAAAGACTATCCGGGTCCTGCACAATCTGAGCTTCGTGGAAGACCCCACCCGCATCTTCCGGGCCGTCCGTTTCGAACAGCGTTTCGGGTTCCGCATCGGGAAATTGACCGCCAACCTTATCGAGAACGCCCTCAAGATCGGCGGGGTGGACAAGCTGGCTCCCCGGCGGGTCTTTCATGAAATCCAGTTGATCCTGAGCGAGGAGAATCCCCTGCCCATCGTCCGCCGCCTGGCCGAATTCAAACTACTCCAGGCCCTGGATCCCGACCTGGTGCTGACCCCCAAGAACGAAACGTTCCTGGAGGAAATTCGCAACATCCTTTCCTGGTTCGACCTGCTCTACCTGAATGAACCCTGCCAGCCCTGGCTGGTCTACTTCATGGCCCTGACCCAGCCCCTGAAGGACCTGGGGGTCCTGCGCCAGCGGCTGGGGTTACCCCGCCGGGTGCTGGACCTGGTAAAAATGGCCCGCACGGACGGGGAAAAGGCCCTGGGTATCCTCAACCGTCAGCCCCGGATCTCCCGCAACGAGATCTACCGACTTCTGGCGCCCCTGCCCAACGAAGTGCTGCTCTACCTGATGGCCAAGACCAATCTGGCCGCCACCCGCAAGGCCGTCTCCCTGTATTTTACCAAGCTGAAGTCCCTGCGGGTCTCCATCGGCGGGGACGATCTGAAGACCCTGGGCCTGGTCCCCGGGCCGCAGTTCAAGGCCATCCTGAACGAACTGCTGGAGGCCCGCATCAATGAAAAGGTGTTGACCCGCCATGATGAAATCGCCTATGTTAAAGAGCACTACCTGAAGTCCTCGGAGCCGATCCTGCCATGAGTGAAATTATCCAACAAATAAGTATCATGGCCATCCCCTTGCTGCTGGCGGTCATCCTCCATGAGGTGGCCCACGGCTGGGTGGCCTACCGCCTGGGGGACGCCACGGCCAAGATGGCCGGGCGCTTGACCCTGAACCCCCTGGCCCATATCGACCCCATCGGTTCGGTCCTGATCCCGGCCCTGCTCATTTTCTCCCGGGCCCCTTTTCTCTTCGGCTACGCCAAGCCGGTTCCGGTCAATTACCATTACCTGCGCAACCCCAAGCGGGACATGGTCTGGGTGGCCCTTTCCGGCGTGATCGCCAATTTTCTGCTGGCCCTGGTCTTTTCCCTGGGCAACCGCGCCCTGCTGATCCTGGCGCCGCTGGTGGAGAACCAACTGCTCGGGTCCCTGCTGCACCCCCTGCTGCTCATGTGCCGCTACGGGGTGGTGATCAACGTGGCCCTGGGGATCTTCAACCTGATCCCTATCCCGCCCCTGGACGGGGGCCGGGTCCTGGCCGGTTTGCTGCCCCCCGGGGCGGCTTACCAATACAGCCGGATCGAGCCCTACGGCTTTTTCATCCTCATCGGCCTGCTGGTGACCCATGTGCTGGACTGGTTTGTTTCACCGCTCATATACTTTTTTACCCGATTGTTTCTCGGGAGCACCATGTTTTTGTAAGCTGACCGAAATCCAAATGACCATAAGTCTCCCCTCCCTTGATCCCGCCCTGCAGCGGGACAAGCTCGGGGGGCTGGGGGGTAGGTGAATCCCCGAATTAACCGGCCCCCCGGACAAGGAGTTCGACCTTCATGACCGAAACGCAAACCAAAAAAAGAATCTTAAGCGGCATGCGGCCCACCGGGCGGCTCCATCTGGGCAACCTGCACGGCGCCCTGGCCAACTGGAAAAACCTGCAGCACCAATACCAGTGCTATTTTTTCATCGCCGACTGGCATGCCCTGACCACGGAATACAAGGAACCGAAGACTATCCACACCTACATCCTGGACCTGGTGGTGGACTGGATCAGCGTGGGACTGGACCCCGAAATCGCCACCTTTTTCGTCCAGTCGGCGGTGCCCGAGCACGCGGAGCTGCACCTGATCCTGTCCATGCTGACCCCGCTGGCCTGGTTGGAGCGGAACCCCACCTACAAGGAACAGCAGCAGGAACTGGAAAACAAGGAGATCGCCACCTACGGCTTCCTGGGCTACCCGGTGCTGCAGGCCGCGGATATCATGATGTACAAAGCCCACGCCGTGCCGGTGGGCATCGACCAGGCCCCCCACGTGGAGTTGACCCGGGAGATCGCCCGGCGCTTCAATTTTCTTTACGGCGATTTCTTCCCGGTCCCGGAAACGCTGCTGACCGAAATCCCCAAGCTGGCGGGCCTCGACGGCCGCAAGATGAGCAAAAGCTACGACAACTCCATTTTCCTGTCCGATACCGTGGAGGACATCCGCCAGAAGCTTTCCCAGATGGTCACCGATCCCCAGCGGGCCCGGCGGAAAGATCCGGGGGATCCGGACGTATGCGTCCTCTTCCCCTTCCACAAGCTCTATTCCGACCCGGAGCTGATCGCCGAGATCAACCGCGAATGCCGGGTGGCCGGCCTCGGCTGCGTGGACTGCAAGAAGCGCCTCACGGAAAAAGTGCTGGCCGCCCTGGAGCCGATCCAGTCCAGACGGGCATACCTCACCGCCCACCTGGATGAGGTCCGGCACATCCTGGAAGCCGGCAATCAAAAGGCCCGCGCCGCAGCCCGGGAAACCATGGCCGGGGTGCGGCAGGCCCTTGGCTTTTGATATGAAAAAAAACCGAACATCCAACATCGAACGTCCAACATCGAATGCGGATAAGATTTCCATATTAACCGTCACGATACCTCCGGCCTTGCCGGAGGTATCGTGACGGTTGCACCTGTTTTTTCCGGAGCTCCATGCTCCGCGCTTTGCGCCCAGTGCCTTTTTATGGACTACACCGTCAAACTGGACATCTTCGAAGGTCCCCTGGACCTGCTGATCCACCTGATCAAAAAGAACGAGATGGATATCTACGATATCCGCATCGCCCTGATTACCGATCAGTACCTGGAATACCTAGACCTGATGCAGGATCTCAACATCAACGTGGCCGGCGATTTTCTGGTCATGGCCGCCACCCTGATCCACATAAAGTCCAGGATGCTCCTGCCCCGGCCCCCGGAAGACGAGGACGAGGACGACCCCCGTCTGGAGATCGCCCGGCCCCTGGTGGAGTACCTGCGGCTCAAGGGGGCCGCGGAGCAGTTGGGGCAGCGGCCGCTCCTGGAGCGGGACGTCTTTGTCCGCGATTTCCTGGCCCCGGAGATGGAAGGCAAGGAGGAGGGCCTGCTGCGGGTGGGCCTGTTCGAACTCATGGACGCCATCCGCAAAATCCTCCAGGCCGCGGAGCAGGCCCCCTATTTCCAGGCCCCGGGGCCGTTGCTGCCCCTGGAAGCCAAAATGGACGAAATCCTGGAGTTGCTGGAACGGACCGGGCAGAGT
>JALOOY010000228.1 GCA_025454185.1 Thermodesulfobacteriota bacterium | reverse complement strand
CAGCGGGCTGAAGGGCAGGGGCACAAATCCGACGAAGGCCGGCGCCACGACAATGATGGGGGCAAAAAAGAAGATGGCCCGGTCGGTCGCCTGGGGGGTGACCAGTTCCTTGCCCAGCAGTTTCACGGCATCGATCAGGGTCTGGAGTATCCCATGGGGGCCCACCTCCATCGGTCCGGGACGGAGTTGAATGTGGCCGGCCACTTTCCGTTCCACCAGGACCAGGAAGGCCACGTTCAAAGGGACGATAGCGGCTATGATCAATAGTCCGACCAGGCCGGACATGACGTCCGAGCCCAGGAAGGCGTGGATATCCTTGATGATGGGAAGTTGGGTCGGATTCACCGGTCTATCTCCGGAACGGTCACATCGATACTGCCAAAAATGGCGATTACGTCGGCCAGGAAATGTCCTGGGCAGATCTCGGTCAGGACAAATAGATTGGAAAAAGAAGGCGCCCGGACCTTGATCCGGTAAGGAATGCGAGACCCGTCGCTGACAATGTAAAATCCGGCCTCACCGCGCGCGCTTTCAAAGGTGCAATAGCAATCGCCCGGGGGCGGGGTGACGAAGCGGGGCACCTTGGAGCGGATCGGTCCGGGGGGCAGACGGTCCAGGGCCTGCTCGATAATGTTCAGGCTTTGCTCCATTTCCGCCATGCGGACCTGGTAGCGGGCCAGACAGTCACCGGCCTCCCGGGTCGGAATCTCGAAGGTGAATTCCGGGTACACCGAATAGGGTTCCTGCTTGCGGACATCGTAGGCCACCCCGGAACCCCGCAGGGTGGGCCCGGTGACTCCGTAGGCCAGGGCCGCTTCCTTGGTAATGACCCCCACGTCCTGCGATCGTTTGATGAAGATGATGTTCTGGTTGATCAGGTTTTCATAATCCCAGAACCGGCCCCGCAAGCGGTCGATAAAGCGACGGGTCCCGTCGTAAAAGTCCTTGGTGATGTCGTTGCGCACCCCCCCGAAGCGGCTGTAGCTATAGGTCAGGCGGGAGCCGGCGATCCCTTCCAGGAGATCCAGAATATGCTCCCGGTCATCCCAGCCCCAGAGAAAGGGGGTGATGGCCCCCAGGCCCATGGCATAGTCCATGGCCCCGATGAAATGGCTGGCGATGCGGTTCAATTCCGCGGTGATGACCCGGATGTATTCGGCCCGCCGGGGGACCTCGATGCCGCAGAGCTTCTCCACGGCCATGCAGTAGCCGTGGTTGAAGATCATGCCGGAAAGATAGTCCATCCGGGGCGGGTTGGGCAGAAACTGTTCGTAGGTCCGGTTTTCGGCCATTTTTTCATGACCCCGGTGGGAGTAGCCGATGACCGGTTCCAATTTGATGACCACTTCCCCGTCGAGGGTCACCAGGAGGTGCATGACGCCATGGGTGCTGGGGTGCTGCGGGCCGAGGTTGAGCTGATAGACCCGCTGTTCGATCGAGGCGTCGTCTATGGTTTTGGGGTTCAGCATAGGATGTCGTCTATTTCAGCAGTAAATTTGGTCTTGCCGAAATTCTTGAGCAACGGAAAATAGTCGGCGTCATCGGGATTGATGATGCGCCGGAGGTCCGGGTGCCCTTGAAAGCGGATGCCGAAAAAGTCATAGACTTCCCGCTCCAGCCAGATGGCCTCGGCATAGATGTCCCAGACGCTGAAGGGCCGAATCTCCCTGGGAAGTTTGACGCGGGCCATGACCCGTAAGTGTTCTTCGTGGTAAGTGGTGAAGAGATAAACCAGGTGAAAATATTCCAGGAAGTCCACGGCCGTGATGGTTTCCAGGAAAAAAAGCCGGTCGCGCATCTCCCGCGCCACCCGGCGCATGCCGCGCGTGACCAGCCGCACTTCCAGGTGATAGCCGCATTCCCGATCATCCCGGTCGCGCAATTCCGCCTCGGGAATCAATTGAACCAGACTATTTTTTATGCTTGCGAGCGGCTTTTTCGGCTCTTCGGTTGGCATCGATTAGTCCCTTGGTGATCTTGGTTTGGATCTTCAAAAAACCTTGGAGCAGGGCCTCCGGACGGGGGGGGCAGCCCGGGATATATACGTCGACCGGGATGATCTTATCCGCCCCATTGACGATGGCGTATTGTCCGTCGTAGGAAAAAGGGCCCCCGGAAATGGCGCAATTGCCCATGGCAATGACATAGCGGGGCGCCGGCATCTGATCATACAGGGTCTTGATGGTCGAAACCAGCTTGTGGGGTATGGTGCCGGCCACCACCATGACATCGGATTGCCGGGGGGTGCCGCGGGGAATGATCCCGAAACGGTCCCAGTCAAAGCGGGCCACACCGGCCGCCATCATTTCGATGGCGCAGCAGGCGATTCCGAAGGTGAGGGGCCAGAGGGCGTTGACCCGGGCCAGATCCAGGAGATCCTGCACGGGTGCAAAGCCCACCACGCCCGGGGTTTCCACGTACTCCTGGGAAAGGTCCCTGGTGGGGATGCAGATGGGAGCGGTTCCCTTTACCTCCATTTGAAGGCTCCTTTACGCCAGGCATAGGTAATGGCCAGACCGATCAGCAGAAGAAAGATGAACAGTTCAAGCAGTTCGAAGGCCCCCGTGGATCTTTGATAGGCGATCAGCACCGGAAAAAGGTAGAGCACATCCACATCAAAGGCCAGAAAGATCAGGCAAAAAATGTAGTAGGAGGCCCCGAACTGCATCCAGGCCGTCCCGATGGGGGGCATGCCGCTTTCATAGGAGGCCAGCCTTCTTTCCCCCCGGGTCCGGGGGCCGAGCACATAATTGATGATCACCATGGAGAGGGGTAATACCAGGCCAACAAGGAAAAAAACGAAGACGAACAGGAATTCATCGAGGCCGGCTTGTACCATCTGGGAAAACAAGTAACAGTCCTCCTTTTTTGCTATTCAGACCGGGGATATCCCGATGGTTCAAGGATGTCTTACTATCCCACCCGGGGGGATCAGGTCAAGCAGAAAATAAGGTCGCCGGGAAAAAATTACGTTACATCGATCCACCTGGACCGTAATACCGTAATAAAGCGCCATAAATATAGCCAAAATCGAACCGGGAAGCAAATAAAAAAACGGGGCCGGGGTTATTTGATTTGGGAGAGGCACTCCCGGGCCAGCTCCACGTCTTTCTGGATCTGGGCCCGCAGGGCCTCGGGCCCGGCGAAAGTCTTTTCCCCCCGCAGCCGTTTGAGAAAGCAGACCGTAATGAGCTGGTCATATAAGGTTTGATCGAAGTCGAATAGGTATGTTTCCACGGATATGTGCTTGCCCGAAAAGGTGGGGTTGAAGCCTACATTGGTGACCCCGTAATAGGCGCCGCTTTCCGTTTCCACCCGGACGATGTAGACCCCGCGCTGGGGCAGCAGCTTTTCCCGCGGCTCCAGATTGGCGGTGGGGAAGCCGAGCACCTTGCGGCCGATGTTCTGGCCGGGGATCACCCGTCCGGAGAGGGAAAAAGGACGGCCCAGCAGGGCCCTAGCTTCTTCCATGGCCCCGGAGAGGATCAGTTCCCGGATGCGGGTACTGCTCACCGGCTGTCCCTTGACCATGACCGGGGGGTGGATGTGGACGGCAAAGCCCCCGGCGGCGCCCAGCTCCTTCAAGAGTTCGATGTTCCCTTCCCGCTTCCTGCCGAAGGTGTAGTCATAGCCGATAACGATTTCCTTCATCCCGATCTTTTCCACCAGGATTTTTTGGACGAAGTCCCGGGCCGGGATCTGGGCAAATTCCCAGGAAAAAGGGAGCAGCAGCAACACCTCCACCCCGCAGCCGAAGATGAGCTCCGGCTTGTTTTCATCGGCGATGATCTGGCGGGGGGCCTTGGCCGGACGCAACACCGCCGCCGGATGGGGCTGGAAGGTCATGACCGTGGCGGTACCCGAGGTGGCCCGGGCCCGCTCCCGGACTTTTTGAAACAGACTCTGGTGCCCCAGATGGATCCCGTCGAAGTTGCCGATGGTCAGGACCGGATTGGGAAAGGGTTGGTAGATCTGGGCCAGATCGTTGATCAGAATTTGCATGGTTTGGCGAATTCGCTGTTGACAAAAATAATTTTTAAATTTATAATTTTTTAGTTAAGTAAATGCAACAATTAAATTCCCGGCCAAAAGCCGGGAATTTAATTGCCGAAGTGGCGGAATTTGGTAGACGCGCTAGGTTCAGGGTCTAGTAGGCGAATGCCTGTGGGGGTTCGAGTCCCCCCTTCGGCACCAGACATAAAAAAAGGGCCGGTAAAAAACACCGGTCCTTTTTTTATGGACCAACCAAGCAATAGAGGTCTGAGCCGGTGTAAACTTTTAAACGTGGCCGGGCAGCCGCTACCGGTGACCTGGCTATTTCCCCAACTTCCTCAGGTCCCGGTCAAAAGTGAATACCGGCCAATTGTTTTCGGCGGCAATGGAGTGAACCAGGGCATCGACGATGTCCACGTTCTTGTCCCGAAACAGACGCAAGCCCTGGGTCAGAATGGATAGGTTTTTATTGATGATTCCTTTGTAATTCAGCATAGTCTCCAGTTTGGTGGCTATCTCGTTCCTGGGGACCTTATAAAATTTAAGTAGCACATAGACACATTCAATGAGCACGCCCTCCGGGATGAAGGCCTCGCCCTCCCCGGATTTTACCCGGCCCATAAATTGGGAGGCTTCCCGAAAATGATCGGGGTGGTCCGCCAATAAA
>JALOOY010000227.1 GCA_025454185.1 Thermodesulfobacteriota bacterium | reverse complement strand
CGCTGGTCCAAGGTGGGCATCCTGATGGAGAAAGAGGGCGGCAAGAGGTCCGTGAAGCTCACGACACTGCCGGTGGGCAACTGGGACGGGTGGCTGGTGGTGGCCGAGAGGAAGGAGCGGGACGAACCGCACTACTAAAAGATGAACATCGAACATCGAACGTCCAACATCGAACATCGAATAATTAAGACAAAAAGAATGGCCTATGATCTCGAAGAAAGGTTGCTCGCATATTCAGTCAAAATTATAAAGATCGTTGAAAAACTCCCCGATAACAAGGCAATGAATCACATTGCGAGCCAATTATTGAAATCCGGAACTTCACCATACCCAAACCATGGCGAAGCCCAGGCCGCAGAGTCACCAAAAGACTTTATTCATAAGCTTCGGATTTCTTTAAAGGAACTCAGGGAAACCCAGCGTTGGCTGAAATTAATTCAGCGGGTGGCGTTCATTACAAATCATGATTTATTTGATCCAATCCTGAAGGAAACAGATGAATTGATCAGGATCTTCGTTGCGAGTATCCAAACGGCCGAGAGGAAACAGAAAAAGGATTGCTGACGCCACAAGTCGTGTCTTTCTAATTCGATGTTCGATGTTCGATGTTCCAGCAGGCAAAACAGCTCATACGCTATCGTCCCGGCCTGGGCGGCCAGGGTGTCACCATAGATGGTTTGGTCTCCCTGGCTGCCCAGCAGGACGGCTTCGTCCCCCACGGCGCAGTCCATCCGGTCGTCGAGGCGGACGATGATCAGGCTCATGCAAACCCGGCCGATCACCGGAAGCAGGCGGCCTCCGATGAGCACCTGCCCGCGATTGGAGAGGTGCCGGGAATAACCGTTGGCGTAACCCACGGGCAGGAGGGCGACCCGTTCTGCACGGGAGGTCCTGTAGGTTCCGCCATAGCTGACGGCTGAACGGGCTGGAAGGGTCTTGATCTGTATAATCCGGCTTTTCAGGGACATGACCGGCCGCAGTCCCAGGTTCCGGGTTAGTTCGGGGTCCCCGGAGGGGCTTCCTCCGTAGAGCATGATCCCCGGTCGGATGAAATGGAGGTGCGTTTCCGGGCGAAAAAAAGCCGCGGCACTGTTGGCCAGGTGATTTTCCGTCAGGGGCCGTCCTGTTTCCGCCACCACCTCCATTGCCTGCCGGTAGCGCCGCCACTGTAACCGGTTGTAGGACTCCCCCGGCTCATCGGCCCGGGCCAGATGGGAAACCACCCCGGTAACATGGAGTCTCTTCAAAGGGGAGAGGGACTGGAGAAAATCCGGGAGATCGGACCAGATCACACCCAGCCGGCCCATGCCCGTGTCGACCTTCAGATGGGCCCGAACGGTTGTCTTCCTCTTTCCGGCCTCCCGGGCTAGTGCCCGGGCTACCGGCAGGCTGTAGATGACCGGGGTCAGATGAAAATCCAGGCAGGCGCCCGCTTCCTCCTCCCGGGGGCCGAGGAGGACCACCACGGGGACGGAGGCATTGACCTGCCGACGGACCTGGAGACCTTCCGCCACGGAGTTGACGGCCAGGGCACCCACCTTGCGGCGCACCAGTTCACGGGCGATGGGAACCAGCCCGTGCCCGTAGGCGTCGGCCTTGACCACGGCCATGATTTTGGCGGACAAGGGCAGTTCCCCGGCTACCAGACTCAGGTTGACCCCGAGGGCGGCGCGGTCGATTTCAACCCAGGCGGGCGGGGCCGAATATGTTTTCACGGAAGATTATCCTTGACAAAATAAGCTGAAATTCAGTATGTTATGACCATGAATCCTGCAAGTTACCTTAGGTTCTGGGCGATCCTCCTGGCCGTTCTTCTGTTTTCCCCTTTTTCTTTATGGAGTCAGGAACGGACTTCCTCCACCGCCAGGAAAGCGAGTCAGGTCAAAAAAAAATCTGAAAAATCCAAAAAGGCTTCCACGGCAAAAAAGAAAAACCTTTCCAAAACCAAAAAAACGACCCGGAAGGCCAAGACAAGGCCAGCGGTGGTCACGCCTGAACCGGTCCTTGTGACGGCCCGGCCTCTTGCCGCCGCGGAAGGGCCGATCCAATCCGTTGTCGAACAGGAAATACTATTTCTCAAGGGCAGCCGCCGGCTCCAATCGGGCGATGAAATCTCCATCCAGGTCTACGACCTGGCGGAAAAGAAGATGCTGGTGGACATCGACGGCGATTCGGTGCGCAATGCCGCCAGCCTGATCAAGCCCTTCGTCATGCTGGCCGTGTACGAGCAGATAGCCCGCCAGGAATTGTCCGAGACCCCGGAAATAAATCGCCACATCACCCGCATGATTGCGGTGAGCGACAACTACGCCACCAACTACCTGATTCGCCAGGTCGGGGGCGGCGACGTCGAACAGGGCATCACCGTGGTCAACGCCCTGATGCGCAAATATGGTTTTTATCAGACCGTGGTCCGGGAATTGATCCCCGAGGGCGGAAAGACGTATTACAACCGGACTTCAGCGGCCGACACCACTGCCTTCTTCAAGCTGCTGTACGAGCAGCGTCTGATCAGCCCCCAGTATTCCCAGAAGATGAACGACATCCTGCTGCGGAACGTCCACGACCGCATCGAGACCACCCGGATCAAACACGACGGCGTGGCCGTGGCCGACAAAACGGGCTACGTGCGCGGCCTGAACGCCGACTGCGGCATCGTGTACCGGGGCAACCAAAACGGCCAGGGGCATGACTACATCCTGTCCATCTTCATCGAAAACAAGAACCGGCCTGCCGACGGAGGCTGGGGCAAACGCAAGACCGCCGTCATCCGCTACCTCTCCGACCGCATTTACCATAACCTCAAGACCTGCGCCGTGAGAAGCTATGGGAGGAAAATGGAAGAGGGAAGAGGGAAGATGGAAGCAACCACCCCGACGCCCAAATCCTGATCAGATGGAAGAGGTAAGATGGGGGATGGGAGCAACAGCCGCTCCACGTAACGCTTAGGGTAAGATTAATCATCCCCGCGCCTCTCCTGTCTGTTTCGTTTTTTTCCCCTCTTCTATCTTCCATCTTCCCGCTAAGCCGTTTCTCCCAGCCACTCATAAACCCCGGCGAGCGCCTGCTCCAGCAGTTCGGGCCTCGTTCCCCCGGCCTGGGCCATATCGGGCCGTCCGCCGCCGTTTCCGCCCACGGCCTGCGCCAACCTTTTGATGATCTTACCGGCATGAAAGCGGGGCAGGAGGTCTTTGGTGACCACGGTGACCAAAAGGGCCTTTCCATCCTGAACCCCGCCCAGAATGACTAGGCCCGAGCCCAGGCGGTCGCGCAGCGAATCGGCCAGGTCCCGCAGTTCCTTGGCCTCTCCGGTGGGGGCCAGAGCGGCCAGGACCTTGACGCCCCGCACCTCGCGGGTTTTGGCCAGCAGGCCCTCGATGCCGTCGCCGGTCATGAGGGTCTTGTTCAGGCGGGCGATGGTCCGCTCCAGCTCTTTCTGCTGGGCCAGTAATTTTTCCACCCGCAGATTCAGGTCCTCCGGGCCGGTTTTCAACACGTCGGCCAGGCCCTGGAGCTGGTCTTCCCGGCGATGGACCTCGGCCAGGGCTTCCGGCCCGGTCAGGGCCTCGATGCGCCGTACCCCGGCGGCCACGCTCCCTTCGGAAACGATTTTGATGAACCCGATATCCCCGGTCCGGCCCGTATGGGTCCCGCCGCAGAGTTCCTGACTGAAATCGCCCATGCGTACCAGACGGACCTGGTCTCCATATTTCTCTTCAAACAGGGCCATGGCCCCCGCGGCCACGGCCCGGTCGAAATCGGTGACTTCGGTGCCGATGACCAGGTTTTGCCGGATCACGTCGTTGACCAGGTCTTCCACCCGGCGCAGTTCGTCCCGGGAAGGGGCGGAAAAACAGGTGAAGTCGAAGCGCAGCCTCCTGGGCGTCACCAGGGAACCGGCCTGTTTGATGTGGTCGCCCAGGACCCGGCGCAGGGCACCGTGCAACAGGTGGGTGGCCGAGTGGTTCCGGGCTGTGGGGGTCCGCCAGTCGGCGGCCACGGAAAGAGAGACCGTTTCCCCCACGGACAGGGCGCCCTCCCGGATTTTGCCCCGATGGATGACGGTCTTGTTGGGCAGGGCCCAGGTCTCTTCGACAATGAGCCAGCCCTGGCCCCCGGTGATCGTACCCTGGTCGCCTACCTGGCCGCCGGATTCGGCATAAAAAGGGGTGGCGGTCGTGATCACCTCCACTTCATCAGGGGCCTGGGCCGTTGCAACCTCCTCCCCATTGCGGATCAGGGCCAGTACGGGGCTGTCGGTCTCCAGCTCCTGATAACCGATAAATTCCGTCTTGATGTCGCGGGTCATGAGACGCCGGTATACTTCCTGTAATTCCCGTTCCCCGCTGCCCTTCCAGGACTGGCGGGACATCTCCCGCTGCCGGGCCATGTGGCCTTCGAAACCGGGCTCGTCGAGGGCCAGTTGCTGGTCCCGGGCAATGTCCTGGATGATGTCCAGGGGAAAGCCGTAGGTGTCGTAAAGCTTGAACATCAAGGCCCCGGACACCCGGTTTTCTCCCTGCTGCCGCAGACGGTCGATTTCTTCGTAGAGCAGTTTTAACCCGAAATCGAGGGTTTCCAGGAAGCGCTCCTCTTCTTTTTGGACCACCTGCCGGGTCATGGGCAGGTGGTCCCGGATTTCGGGGTAGACGTCACCCATGGTCTCGGCCACCGCCTGGGTCATGCGGTACAGAAAAGGCTGGTCCAAGCCCAGGACCTTGCCATGGCGGGCGGCCCGGCGCAGGATGCGGCGGATCACATACCCCCGGCCTTCGTTCGAAGGCAGGGCGCCGTCGGCCATCAAAAAGGCCAGGGCCCGGCTGTGGTCGGCGATGACTTTGATGGAAACATCCGTGGATTCCGAGTGCCCGATCCTGACCCCGGAAAGCTCCTGGATGGTTTGAATAAGGGGGCCGAAGAGGTCGCTGGCGAAATTGTTGGGCACACCCTGTTTGACGGCGGTGATCCGTTCGAGCCCCATGCCGGTGTCGATGCTCGGTTTCGGCAGGGGGGTCAGGGTCCCGGCGGCGTCGCGGTTGAACTGCATGAAGACCAGGTTCCAGAGTTCCAGGTAGCGGTCGCAGTCGCAGCCGGGGGCGCAGGTTGCCTGACCGCAGCCGAAGGCCGGGCCCTGGTCGATGATGATTTCCGAGCAGGGGCCGCAGGGGCCCGTATCTCCCATGGACCAGAAATTGTCTTTTTCCCCCAGGCGGACGATCCGGGTCGTGGGCAGGCCGACTACGTCCTGCCAGAGCTGATAGGCCTCGTCGT
>JALOOY010000226.1 GCA_025454185.1 Thermodesulfobacteriota bacterium | reverse complement strand
GGGAATAACGAATTTTCCTTCGGCCGGGGTCGGGACCTCCCCCTCGTCCCCGAGGGCTCCCGAACCTGCGGACAGCGTGGGTAGCGACTCCATCTCGATGGTTGGATCGCGGGGCGTCCCTCCCCTGGGCGCCTCCGGTGCTTCCGCGAGTACCGTCTTGAAGGCCCCGGAAAAATCTTGGGCCACCGGCCGGGAAGGAGCGGAGGGGGCTCCCGGATCCTTCTCCCCGGCGGCCATTTCGATTTCTTTCTTGAAAAACCCGGCTTCGGTTTCCCGGACCCTGGACGGCAAACCCGGCGGGTTCGGCGCGAAGGTGTCCCCTATCCGAAAATATTCGGGCTCCCTGGTCGGCCCGGGGGGGTCCTTGATCCGCAACGGAGCGGTAGATGCTTCAGCAAAGTCCTGCATCACCGGCGGGGCCGGTGATAAATTATGATCGCCAGGCGAAACGGTCGGGATCTCCGGTGCCAAAAAGGGTTTCCCCTTCGACTGGATCGAAAGGGTTTCCCCGCCCGGGCTTATTTCACCTAAAATTTCAGGAGAGCGAACGATCCGGTCCTCTGGGGACAGGGGCTTGGAGGGGATCGGTCGGGGCGTTTCCTGCAGGACCTCGGGCGTCCCCCCCGGACCTCCATGAATGGTCGGATAATCCTCCAGCCCTGCCGGAGGAGCGACGGAGGTGTCCGGGGGCCTTCCGGTTGGGTCTGCGTCCGGCGCTGCCCCAGAAGGACCTTGGTGGTGGGCAGCGGCCCGGACCGGGCCGGGGCGTTCCGTGTTCGGGGCCGTCCAGACCAAGCCCCTCTTCGAGAAGGCCTCCCCCGGCTCTGCATCCGCGATCGGCTCCTGGTCTGCCGGTCCGGCTGTCGGGGGCGGGAAGGGGGGCAGCGAAAAGGACCCTGACCCTTTTCCCTCCTCCGGCAAAGCTGTCCCGCCCGGTTCAGACTCGAGGGCAGCCGGAACAGGATGCGCGTTGACCAGACCTTCGGGGACCAGTCCGGAAGGCAGGAGGGTAGCGACTGCCAGCAGCGGGGGGGTCTCGGAAGGGTTCCCAGCTAGGGAGTCCGCCGGCAGGGCCTCATCGGTCCCCGGCTGTCCCGGCTTCAGGCCCTTTGCTTCCGGGTTGCCGGCCGCCGGCTTGAGCCCCTGTCCGGTCAAGGCCTTTTGTCCGGCCAGGACTTGGGCGAACAAACCTTCGACGGCCTCCGGGCCGCTTTCTTCGAGGGTGCCGACCCTTTCCGGGATTTTGATGGCTGTTATCGCTTCCATGGTTGAACAAACCCTTAAGCAATGGCCATGCCATTGGCTGCGGGGAAGGAAGCATGGGGTAACTATATGAATTTTCTAATTATTCAGATAAGTAGCGAAAAATGGACCACCTCTCCTCCCGGGCCGGCGCAGGGAAACGGCAAATTTTTCCGGAAGGGTACTGCCGGGGGAGAAAAAATTTTCCTTATTATTCCGGTTGGGGGCGGGGGGTCAGGGAGCTGAGGCCGGCGCTGATCCGGGCGGCCCGCGCTGGTTCGAGCTGGGACAGGATGCCGCCCACCTCTTTGCTGCGCATGGACTGGAAAACCTCGGTAACCGTCCGGTCATCCATTTTTTCAACCAGCCTGGCGGCCCTTTCCGGCGGCATGGCGCAGAAAATTTCGGACAGGTGCCGGACCTTTTTGTCCTGAACGGCCCTGGCCTCCTCCACGAGTTTTTTCAATTGCACCTGCCATTGGCTGCACTGGGTGATCTTTCCATCTATTTCCGCCTGAATCCGGGACAGGTCTTTTTCCTTTTGTTCCACTTGCAGCCGTTTATGCTCCAGTTCCGCGGCCTTCTGCTGCAGGGCCTTGACCCATTCCGCATCCGGGACCCCGGCGGCGGCGAGCGCGGGGGGTCGGTGCCCGGCCGGTTCGGCAACCACCCGCTGTTGGACCGTGGAGGATCCTTTTCCCTGGTGCTCCCAGAAGGTCAAGGCGCTAAATCCCATTCTGGCCACGAGAATCAGAAGCACTGCCGTCTGCAGGGTCACAAAAAAATAGAAAAACCGCTTGCGCTTCCAGGTCGCCATACCCTATTCCCCCTTTTTCAAAACGGCATACCGTTGCACTACCAAATCTTCCACTTGTTTCCGTTCTTTCCGGTCGAGATCCTGCCCAAATAAGCGTTGCTGCTTTTCCTTCAACTTTTCCAATATCTTCCGGTCTTTGGTCAAGGCCAGCAATCGTTCCCTCTCCCGGTGCACTTCGCTTTGGATCTTTTCCCTGCCGGTTGCGAGCCGGTTTAACTCCTCGAAGCTGCGGTCCTGAAAATCCAGGTAAAAGACCAGTTCGTTCACCGGCGCCGGTTGGCCCGTTCTTTGCCGGAAGGCCTGCTGGCAGGCCTCCCGGACCCCGGTCAGGTCCCGGATGCGGTCTTCCTGGAGCGCCAAGGCCCGCAGGCGCTCGAACAGCCTGATCTGGGCCAGGTCCTCCTGGCTTCGCCGGTAATTTAACAGGGTCTGCAGGCGAAAGGAGAAGGCCATGGCCTACGGGAACAGCGATTGGAGCTCGACCAGGGACCGGGGCAAATCCACTTTTTCGGTTACTCCCTGCTGCAAAAAGGCGTTGATGGCCGGCATTTTTTTGATGGCCTGGTCGATCTGGGGGTTACTGCCGCTGGCGTAGGCCCCGATATGGATCAGGTCTTCCGCTTTTTTATATACCGCCAGGGCCGCTACCAGCTCGCGGCGGGCGGCCTGATGCTCGGCGCTGGTGATATCGGGCATCACCCGGCTGATGCTGCCCAGCACGTCAATGGCCGGATAATGGTTCTGGTGGGCCAGGTCCCGGGACAACACGATGTGCCCATCGGCAATGGAGCGGACGGCATCGGCGATGGGGTCGTTGATGTCGTCGGCTTCCGTCAGGACCGTATAGATGCCGGTGATGCTCCCCAGGCCGCTGGTGGTCCCGACCCGTTCCAGCAGGTTGGGTAACTGGGCATAGACGCTGGGCGTGTAGCCCTTGGAAGTGGGGGGCTCCCCGATGGCCAGGCCCACTTCCCGGGCCGCCATGGCAAACCGGGTAATGGAATCCATCATGAACAGCACATCTTTGTTCCGGTCCCGAAAATATTCGGCAATGGCCGTGGCCAGGAAGGCCCCCCGGATCCGGATCAGCGGCGGCTGGTCCGAGGTGGCTACGACCACCACCGACCGTTTCAGCCCGGCCGGCCCCAGGTCCTTTTCGATAAACTCCCGCACTTCCCGGCCCCGTTCCCCGATCAAGGCAATGACCGACAATTCGGCCTGAGTATGGCGGGCCATCATCCCGAGCAGGGTACTTTTGCCCACACCGGAGCCGGCCATGATGGACATCCGCTGCCCTTTCCCGAGGGTCAGCAGACCGTTGACGGCCTTCAGCCCCACATCCAGAGGTTCCGAAATCCTCTTGCGCTGCACGGGATTGGATGTTTTGACCTGCAGGGGCACGCTTTCTTCCAGGCGCAGGGTTCCCCCCTGATCCAGGGGTGTCCCCAGGCCGTCGATGACCCGTCCCAACAAACCCGGCCCCACCCCGGCCAGGGCCGGAAAGCCGGCCGGAATAATACGGCAACCCGGTTCAATGCCCTGATTTTTCCCAAAAGGCATGAGGAGGATCTTGCGGTCTCGAAAGCCGACCACTTCGGCTGGAATTTTCCGCTTTTGATCTCTGGTCTCGATATGGCACATATCCCCTACGGCGGCCCGGGGCCCCTGGCCTTCGACCACCAGCCCCACCACCTGGGTCGCCCGGCCATAATTGACGATAGGTTCCGCGGCTTCGGCCCGCTGCCGGAAAACGGTCCAGGGTGCCGGTACGGGAGCACAGGTCATCGGGATTTCCCCGGGGCCAGGACCGCTCGTTCGCTTTCCCGGACGGCCTGTTCGACCAGGTGGTCGAACTGGCCTTCCACCGTGGCATCGATGACCCCGTAGTCGGTTTCGATGAGGCAGCCCCCGGCCGTGAGGCCGTCGTTTTCCAAAATTTTTATCCGCTCCCGGTCGGCCAGTACAAAGGGCAGTCGCTCCGGGTGGGCCAGGAGATATTTGTAATCGCCCGGATGGAGGTGCAGCACGGTGCGCCGGTTTTCCTCTACCTGCCGGAAGGCCGCCCGGAGGGTATCCTTAATGAGGTCCGGCCGCTCCGTCGCTTCCCGGCGCAGAATTTTTTTTATGACGCAGAGGGCGAATTCGACCATATCCTTTTCGCATTGCCGGAAGAGGGCCTCGCGCCGGTTGTGGATTTCACCCAGGAGGTCGCCCATCTGGCGCAGCACCACTTCCAGTTTTTTTTGCCCTGTTTCCAGCCCGTCTTTTTCACCCTGGGCAAAGCCTTTTTCATAGGCCTCGAGTTCGATCTGGGCGGCCTTGCCGCGCAGTTCCTGGAGGACCTTCGCTTCGATTTCCTGGACCTGCCGGGTTACCTGGGGGTTCAACTGGAACTGCGGGTCGAGCAGCCGGCGCCGGGTGTTCCCCCCTTGAAAGCGGGGGGGATCGGCCGGCCCTCCCTCCGTCTGGTCCGGGGTGAACTTTTTTCTGATCACGGGCGTCATCGTCTTTGGCGGGTCGTAGCCTTACACGAAGGCCTCATCCTTGCCTTTGCCGGCCAGGACGATCTTCCCTTCTCCCTCCAGTTTTTTAGCCACCTTAATGAT
>JALOOY010000225.1 GCA_025454185.1 Thermodesulfobacteriota bacterium | reverse complement strand
CTTTTCTAATTCCTGGAATTATGGTCTTGGATCGCGTCAGAATGATTCCACATTTTAGAAAAAGGCCGCTCCCTGCTTATTGACTTGTGGGTGGCAATAAGAAATAATGAATTGCTCGGTGATCGCATTTGAGGTTTTTCCATAAGGAGCTTTAGGCATGGCGGATGAAACAGGAACAGATTCTCCGGAGCAGGGCGCCCTGGCAGCGTATCGGGCCAGCCTCCTGACGGAAAAGGATGTTTATCTCTTTAACGAGGGAAATCATTACCGTCTTTACGAACACCTGGGCGCCCACGCCATGACCCTGGGCGAAAGCCGCGGGACCTATTTCGCGGTCTGGGCCCCCAATGCCGAACGGGTGCAGGTCATCGGTGATTTCAACCGCTGGGGGGAAAACCCCCACGATCTATATCCCCACGGCGTTTCGGGGATCTGGGAGGGTTTCATTCCCGGCATCGGCAACGGCGATTTATATAAATACCGCATCGATTCCAGGGACAGCGATTACCGGGTGGACAAAGCCGATCCCTTCGCCTTTCAGCAGGAGAAACCGCCCCGAACGGGCTCGGTGGTCTGGGACCTCTGGTATGAATGGGGCGACCGGGAATGGCTCAACCGGCGCCGGGCGACGAACCCCCTGAAGGATCCGCTTTCCGTGTACGAGGTCCACCTGGGCTCCTGGAGAAGGGTCCCCGAAGAAGGCCACCGGCGGCTGACTTACCGGGAAATGGCCGAACAGTTGCCGGCCTACGTCCAGGAAATGGGCTTTACCCATGTGGAATTTCTCCCGATCATGGAACACCCTTTTTACGGGTCGTGGGGCTATCAATGCACCGGTTATTTCGCGGCCTCCAGCCGCTACGGCAGCCCCCAGGACCTGATGTTTCTCATCGACCGACTCCATCAGCACGGCATCGGCGTCATTCTGGACTGGGTACCCTCCCATTTCCCCACCGATGAACACGGGCTGGCTTATTTCGACGGCACCCACTTGTTCGAACACGCCGACCGGCGCCAGGGTCATCACCCCGACTGGGACAGCTTTATTTTCAATTACGGCCGCCACGAAGTCCGCAGCTTCCTCATGAGCAGCGCCATGTTCTGGCTCGATGTTTTTCACGCCGACGGGCTGCGGGTGGACGCAGTGGCCTCCATGCTCTACCTGGACTATTCCCGGTCCGAGGGGCAGTGGGTTCCCAACCGCTTCGGCGGCCGGGAAAACCTGGAGGCCATCGCTTTCCTGCGCCAGTTCAATGAATTCGTACATCGGGAATTTCCCGGGATACTGTCGGTGGCGGAGGAATCCACCGATTGGCCCATGGTCTCCCGGCCCACCTACGTGGGCGGACTGGGCTTCGGTCTGAAGTGGGACATGGGCTGGATGCACGATACCCTGCAGTACATGTCCCGGGACCCTTATTTCCGAAAATATCATCACAATCAATTGACCTTCCGTCTGCTCTACGCCTTTAACGAAAATTTCATGCTGCCTCTGTCCCATGACGAGGTGGTCCACGGGAAGGGTTCCCTGCTGGGGAAGATGCCCGGCGACGAATGGCGGAAATTTGCCAACCTGCGGCTGCTGCTCGGCTACCAGTATACTCAGCCCGGCAAAAAACTGCTGTTCATGGGGGCGGAATTCGGACCCTGGCGGGAATGGAACCACGATGAAAGCCTGGACTGGGACCTGTTGCAGTACCCGCTTCCTGCCGGCCTGCAGCAGTGGGTCAAGGCCTTGAACCGGCTCTACCGCGAGGAAGCGGCCCTCCACGTCCAGGATTTTTCCTTTAAAGGATTCGAGTGGATCGACTGCAACGATTCGGACAACAGCGCCCTGACCTTCCTGCGACAGGACGACGAAGAGCGGGCGCCCGTGCTGGTAGCGGCCAATTTTACCCCTGTCCCCCGGCAGCACTATCGGATCGGGGTGCCCCGGGGGGGGTACTGGCGGGAACTCCTGAACAGCGACGCCCGGGAGTACGGCGGCAGCGGCCTGGGCAACCTGGGCGGGGTGGAGGCGGTCGCCGACCCCTTTCACGGGCGGCCCTGTTCGCTGGACCTTACGCTGCCGCCGCTGGCGATCGTGATACTGAAACCGGCGTAGAAAGCTTACATGTAATCCAGGATGACCATTCTATGCTTGGATGAGCAGGTTTACCGTCATGCTGGCGCAGGCCAGCATCCAGGAGGGAATGGACTCGTGCTCCCTGTCCCGCCGCCGGCTGGATGGCCTTCGCCAGGATGACCAGACTACGTGGTTATAATTACAAAAAGGAAAACTTAGGTTTGTAATTTAGCAATGAACTATGGCCCAACTCCCTCAACAAAATCCCAAGGACCTGCCCAAGCTTTTATTCGCCGACCCCCAGGGCCGGATCTTCGAGCACCCTTTTTTTCGCATGGCCGCCTTTTCGGGAAACCGGCCGGCACCCCTGTCGGCATCCGATTTGATGCCCATGCCGGAATTCAGCAAACTTTTTTATCTTCCGGACTGCCCGCCGATCGGGCTCGACCCGGAAACAGGCCGTTATGAGACGGTCACCGAGGCGGAGATCGACGGAGCCAGAATACCCTGCCAGGCCGTAGCCGCCTTTCCCGAGCCGGGCCTGGTCCGCACCCACCTGCCGGCCGCGGATTACCGGGCCAAGGGGTATACGCTGCCCATGTGGGGGTATACGGCCGTGGGCTTTAAAAGAGGCCGCCATCGCATCACCGCTTTGCGCATCGAGAACAATCCTCGCTGGGACCCGCGCCATTACGACGACCGGGACCTCTTGCCGGCGATCAGGGCCTACCAGAAAAAACAGCCCCCGGGGCCCCTGGTACGGCACCTGCGGAGCTGCGCGTTGGACAACCACTGCTTTGCGGCCAAGAACCTGTTCCTGCAGCGCTGGGAAGCGCCCCTGCCGGTAAGCCGGCGCTGCAATGCCCGTTGTCTGGGCTGCCTGTCTCTGCAGCAGGCCGGGACCTGCGCCGTGTCCCAGTCGCGGCTGTCCTTTCAACCGGACCGGGATGAAATCGTTTCCGTGGCTGTCAGGCATCTGGAAACCGCACCCGAGGCGGTAGTCAGCTTCGGGCAGGGCTGTGAGGGCGAACCCCTGACCGAGGCCCGGCTGATCGCCGGCAGTATCCGGGAGATCCGCCTCCGCACATCCCGGGGCACTATCAACCTGAACACCAACGGCAGCCTGCCGGACCGGGTGCGCCTGCTGGCCGACAGCGGCCTGGACAGCATCCGTATCAGTCTGAACAGCGCCCGGCCGGCCTTTTACCGGGCCTACTACCGGCCCCGGGGCTATGCATTTCAGGATGTCTTGGCTTCGATCCGCTTGGCCCGGGACCGGGGTCTTTTCACCATGATCAATTATCTGGTTTTCCCCGGCATCACCGATCAGCAGGCCGAGATCCGGTCCCTCAGCGATCTCATTGAAAAAGCCGGCCCGGACTTCCTGCACCTGAAAAACCTGAATATCGATCCCGACCTGTACCTGCGCAGTCTGCCGGCCTCCCGGTCCCCGGAGGTCGGGATGCGGGCACTGGTGGCGTGGTTGCGGGAGGCCTTTCCCCAGCTCCAACTGGGGTACTTCAACCAACCGCGGGGAGCGAAGATTTAGTGCGAAAATAAAGACCGAACATCCAACATCCAACGTCCAACATCCAACGTCGAATTTCGGTATTATATTTGTTATTGTTTTTATTTTTATGATTCGTGGGTGGCCGGCCACGCCCTGGCGTGGCCATGGGGGTTTATTGCGAAAACAATGTTCGGCGTTCGGCGAAGGAGCTAAATACAGAATTTTCATGCTTCGTGGGTGCTCGCCCCGAGCATGGAGTTTAACAAGAAATTGCAGATGATCGGCATACGTGAATTCCGAAAACTGGCCGCCCAGGCCCTGCAGGATATTCCGGAGGAATTTTTGGAGAAGCTGGAAAACGTCGAGGTCTGGGTGGAGGAAGAACCCGAGCCCGAAATGCTGGAGGAATTGGGACTGGATTTTCCGGAAACGCTCTTCGGGATTTATCAGGGCCAACCCCTGGGTGAACAGAGTTTCTTCCAGGCGCCGGTACTGCCCAACAGAATCACGCTGTTCCGGCGGCCGATCCTGGAGGTCTGCCGAAACCGGGAAGAGGTTGCGGAACAGATTCGGCGGACGGTGGTCCATGAGATAGCCCATCATTTCGGTTTCTCGGAAGCGCGGCTTCAGGAACTCGGCTACGGGTAACGATTTTTTATATTTGACAAAAACCGCTTCCTTTGGCTATACATTGGTATCAACAGGAGTACTTTTCTTCCTTAACACCTCTGACTATTTGAACCAGCGAAGGAGGCCGGCATGGGCGCTCAGGCCAGGATCTTGGTTATCGATGATGAATTGATCGTTCATCAAAGTGTTTCCAGAATTCTCAGTGAGGAGGGCTACCTGGTGGACAGCGTCCTCCGGGTGGATGAAGCGCTGGACCGACTGAAGCAAACGGATTACGACCTGGTCCTGACCGACCTGATGATACCCGAGAAAAACGGGATGGAGGCGGTCAAAGCCGTGTCCCGGGACTATCCGGACGTGGGCGTGGTCATGTTCACCGGATATCCGGGCGTCGATTCGGCCGTGGAATCCATGAAACTGGGTTCCCTGGATTATCTGCCCAAGCCCTTCACCCCCGACGAACTGGTC
>JALOOY010000224.1 GCA_025454185.1 Thermodesulfobacteriota bacterium | reverse complement strand
AATGTTGTTTTTATCGGCAACCTGTGTTAGGGAAATGCGGGAGGCCCCTTCATGAAAAACCCCATCATCCCCTCTCAAGAACTGGACCAATCCCTGTATACCCGGGAAATCTATTGTCTGTACGAGATCGCCAAGACGCTGAACGCCTCCCTGGACCTGACCAAGTCCCTGCAGGAGGTTCTGAGCATCCTCTCCAAATTCCTGGGCATGAGCCGGGCCACGGTCAGCATTTTAAACCCCCTTTCCGCCGAGATTACCATTGAGGTGGCCCACGACCTTTCCCCGGAGGCGCGCCGCCGGGGAAAGTACCGGCTCGGAGAAGGCATTACCGGAAGGGTGGTCCAGACCGGCGAACCGGCCATCGTCCCCCGCATCAGCCAGGAACCCCTGTTCCTCAACAAGACCCGTTCCCGTAAGAACCTGGAAAAAGAGGATATTTCCTTTATCTGCGTGCCCGTCAAGATCGGGAAGAACACCATCGGGGCCCTGAGTGTCGATCGCCTTTTCGGCAATGAAATCTCTCTGGAGGAAGACCTGCGCTTTTTGACCATCATTGCCGCGCTGCTGGCGGAAACGGTCAACAAGGTCCAACATCTGAACCGGGAAAAGGAAAAGCTCCTGGATGAAAACGTCCGTCTTCACAAGGAGCTGACCGAAAAATACCAGATCGATAACATCATCGGCAGCAGCCGGCCCATGCGGGAAGTGTACGAGATGATCCACAAGGTGGCCGAGAGCAATGCCACGGTGCTGCTCCGGGGGGAAAGCGGCACCGGCAAAGAGCTGGTGGCCAATGCCATTCACTACCGGAGTCTCCGGGCCCGCAAGCCTTTTATCAAGGTCAACTGCGCGGCTCTGCCGGAAACCCTGCTGGAAAGTGAATTGTTCGGGTACGAGAAGGGGGCCTTCACCGGGGCCAACGCCCTGAAATTGGGCCGGTTCGAAAGGGCCCACGGCGGGACCCTGTTCCTGGACGAAATCGGCGACCTGAACCCCAGCATCCAGGCCAAGCTGCTGCGCGTGATCCAGGAAAAGGAGATCGATCGTCTGGGGGGCCGCCAGCCTGTCCCGGTGGATGTGCGCATCATCACGGCCACCCACCAGAACCTGGAAAAGGCGGTGGAGGAAAAACGGTTTCGGGAAGACCTCTATTACCGCCTGAACGTCTTTCCCCTTTATCTCCCGCCTTTGCGGGAGCGCCGGACGGATATATTGCTGCTGGCCGAGTTTTTTCTGGAAAAGTACAACCAGGAGCACCGGAAACATATCCGGCGGATCTCCACGCCGGCCATCGACCTCCTGATGGAGTATCACTGGCCGGGCAATGTGCGGGAACTCCAGAATTGCATGGAGCGGGCCGTCTTGATTTGCGAGGAAGACGCCATCAAAAGCCAGCACCTGCCGCCCACCCTGCAGACCGCCGAGAGTTCCAATACCCGGAGCCGGCTTTCCTTCAACCAGGCCGTCGAAGCCTTTGAAAAGGAAATGATCATCGAGGCCCTGAAAAAAAACAACGGGATCAGTTCCCGGGCCGCTGAGGAACTGGAGATCACCCAGCGCATCATCAATTACAAGATCGCCAAGTACGGGATCGAACCGCGGCGGTTTAAGGTCAAATAATACAAAAACCGCCTCCAGGGAGGCAGTTTTTGTATGGGACCCCCTGCGGGGGGCGGTAGGGAATTCACACCTGGGAAGCATAAAAATACGAGCTATATTGGATAGGTCATTGCGAGACCCGCCTGTAGCGGGTCGAAGCAATCCCCCGGAAAAGCTTTCAGGGTGCCCTTAGCGGCGCTGGGGATTGCTTCGTCGCTTCACTCCTCGCAATGACGGGTTACCCCTAGGGGTATTGAGTCTATTTTCGTACTGGAAAGGACGGATACTTATGAACAGTTTTTCATTTAACGGAGCGGGGGAGGTCATCTTCGGGCGAGGCGCTGTCAGCCGGCTGCCTGAACTGGCCGGGCGCTACGGGAAGGGGCCGGTGCTGGTGGCCCTGGACCCCTATTTTTCAAGGAGCGTGCTGAAAGAGCGGGTAGCGCGGGAACTGAAGGCCGCCGGCATTGCCGCCGTTTTTTTTGATCAGATCGAAGCGGAGCCCGACCCCCGGTCGGCGGAAGCCGGGGCCCGAACGGCCCGGCGCAAGGGCTGTAACCTGGTGATCGGCATCGGGGGCGGCAGCGCCCTCGACACGGCCAAGGGCCTGGCCATATTGGCCGGCAATCCGGGAAAGGTGACCGACTACGTGGGGCTGGACCGCGTACCCGGGCCCGGCCTGCCTACCATCCTGGTGCCCACCACGGCCGGCACCGGCAGCGAAGTCACCTTTACGGCGGTCTTCACCAGCCGGAAGACCAAGTCCAAGGGGGGCATCAACAGCCGCTTTCTCTACCCCGCCGTGGCCCTTTTGGATCCGGATCTCACCCTGAGCCTGCCGCCGGCGGTCACGGCCCAGACCGGCATGGATGCCTTGACCCACGCCATGGAGGCCTATACCTCCAACAAGGCCAATCCCCTGAGCGACCTCGTGGCCCTGAAGGCCGTAGCGCTTATCGGCGGTTCCCTCAAGCGGGCGGTCCAAAAGGGCAGCGACCTGGAGGCCCGGGAAAACATGCTGCTCGGCAGCCTGCTGGCCGGCCTGGCCCTGGCCAATGCCGGGGTAACGGCGGTCCATGCCATGGCTTATCCCTTGGGGGCCCTGTTCAACATCCCCCATGGGCTGGCCAACGCGGTGCTCCTGCCCTACGTGCTGGAGTTCAACCGCTCCGCCTGTCCGGAGCGCTTCGCCCGCCTGGGGGCCCTGCTGGCAGGGACCGGTGAGGCCTCCACGGCGGAACAGGGGGCCAGGCAGTGCGTGCGGAAGGTCGTCCGCCTGTCCCGGGCCATCGGCATCCCGGAGAAATTGAGCGACCTCAAGATCCCCCGGAAGGCCATTCCGCAGATGGCCCCGGCGGCCCTGAAGGTGGCCCGGCCCATCGAGAACAATCCCCGGCCGATCACGGAAGAGGATATTGCGGCGCTGTACCGGAAGATGTATTAAACGCCAACTCACTGGAAAAAGATGAGATTCTATCAATAGAATCTGAGCCGTCATCCTGGCGCAGGCCAGGATCCAGGGAGGTTTGGAGCCCCAAAGTCCCTGGATTCCGGATCTCCCTTCGGTCGTCCGGAATGACGGTGGGTTTAAGTTACCGCTTAAGAGTGGGGGGGCGGGTGAAATCTGCTCCCGCCTATAATTTATTTTTCACACCGGCTGATAATAGCACTGCTTGGGAGAAACGACCTTCCCTTCCTGCTTCAGCTTCTTGATTATGGTGGAGACCTCTTTGCTATCCAGGCCGGCCAGTTTGGCAATATCTCCAGGGCGAACCGGCTTGCCTTGTTTCTTCATCGTGTCCAGCACTTTTTTTTCTTGGGGATCCATGTGAAGCGCACCTCCTTTGTGGATTGGCCATATATTTACGAAGAAATGCCCGTCCCCGTCAAATTTTTTTTACAGGAACCGCTTTGAAACGCACCGACTGGGAAGAATCGTACCACATCCGTACTTTCGAGGTGGATTTTCGGAACCGCCTGCACCTGACCGTCCTCTTTCATCTGCTCCAGGAAACGGCCACCAAGCAGATCGAGCGCCAGGGCGTAGGCGTCGAGGTCCTGAAAAGCCGGGACGAGGCCTGGGTCCTTTCCCGCCTCCTGCTGGAAATAGACCGTTATCCAGGAGCGGGAGAGGAAATACGAGTCCGAACCTGGCCTCGGGGGATCGAGAGGCTTTTTGCCCACCGGGATTTTCAGGTAGCCGCGTCCGCCGGGGATATGATCGGTAAGGCCACCTCCTACTGGCTGCTGGTGGACCTGAAGACCCGCAGGCCGAAACGGCCGGCCGATGTTTTCAAGCATATGCCCACGGCGCCGGACCGCATGGCTGTTGCCGTTAAGCCCGACAAACTCCCGTCCCTGGAGAAAGCGGAACCGGTGGGGACGGTCCAGGCCGGCTATTCCCACCTGGACCTGAACCGGCATGTGAACAACGCGGTGTATGTGGAATGGATCCTGGATGCCTTTCCGGCCGAGGTCCATGAGCGGTTTCAGGTGACCCGCCTCCAGATCAACTTTCAGGCCGAAACCCGGATAGGCGACCGGCTGGTTCTGTTCAAGGAAGCCCTCTCCGAAACCGGCCCCCCGGCTTTTGGCGTTGAGGGCCTAAAAGATGGTGGGAAAATCCTGGCCTTTCAGGCCCGCCTGGAGTGGGGAGAGAGGCCGGCAGGCTCTTGACAGCCCCGGGAGGTTCGGATATTGATACAGAATAGAAGTTCAAAAACAATAATTAATAATCAATTGTTAATAATTATTTATTAATTATTGCATATAGATAGGAGAGACTGTTTATGCCCGGTTACGAAGTACTCGGAGAAGAAGAAAAAAAAGAGATCCTGGAAGTCCTGGAAAAGGGCGTCCTGTTCCGTTACGGCTTTCCGGCCCAGCGCCAGGGCCAATACAAAGTCGAAGAATTCGAAAAGGCCTTTGCCGCCTTTACCGGACGCAGGCACGCCGTAGCCGTCTCCTCGGGCACCGCGGCCCTGAAGGTAGCTCTGGCCGCCCTGGGTGTGGGTTTCGGGGACGAGGTCATCACCACCGGGTTTACCTTTGTGGCCACCTGGGAGGCCATCCTGGAGACCGGCGCCGTGCCTGTTTTTACGGAGATCGACGATT
>JALOOY010000223.1 GCA_025454185.1 Thermodesulfobacteriota bacterium | reverse complement strand
ATCCGGGAGAGGCTTTCCCCCGGGTACAGGTGGTGCGCAAGATCAGGAAAGACGGTGCCCTGTATCTGGGCCCCTTTTCGGCTGCCGCCAAAATGCGGTCTACGCTGGCTATGATCCAGAAGATCTTTCCGCTCCGCCAGTGCCGGCAGAAGGAGCTTCCCCGCCGCTCCCGGCCCTGCCTCTATTACCAGACCGGCCGCTGTCCGGCCCCCTGCCAGGGAAAGATATCGGCCGAGGCCTACGGCCAGCGGGTCCGGGAGATTCACCAGTTTTTCCAGGGAAAAAACCGGGAATTGCTGCTGGATCTAAAAAAGAAGATGCAGCAGGCGGCGGAGGACTTGCACTTCGAAGAAGCGGCCGCGCTGCGCGACCGGATCCTGGCCGTTACGGAGACCTTGCAGGAGCAGCACGTGGTCTCCTCCCGCTCGGTCGAGGCCGACGCCGTGGCCCTGACGGAATCCGCCGAGGCGACGGCGGCTGCGGTCCTCTTCATCCGTTTCGGTTCCGTGACCGGCATGGCCCGTTTCGGCTTCCGAAATCCTTCCCAGTCGGTGGAGGAAATTCTGGGCGATCTCCTCTCCCAGTATTATCAGCAGGACCGGTTCATACCACCCTTGATCTTTGTCCCCTGGGATTTTCCCGACCGCCATCTGGTGGAGGAGGTTCTGGCCGAACGCCGCGGAGGTCCGCTGGAAATTCGGGTACCGGCCCGGGGCGAAGGCCGGCGCTGGCTGGAACTGGCGGTCGAGAACGCCCGCAGCGCCCTGCGGGAAAAAGAAGCGGCCCCCCTGTTTTTTGATCAGATAGCCGGCCCCCTGAAAGAAAAACTGGGACTCCACCGCGCGCCGGAACGGGTGGGCTGTTTGGATATTTCCAATCTTCAGGGTAAACAGGCCGTCGGTTCCTGGGTGGTCTTTCACCAGGGCGCGCCGGAGAAATCCCGTTACCGCCGTTTTCGGATCCGCACTGTGGAACAGTCCGACGATTATGCCATGATGGCCGAAGTGATCGGCCGTCTGATCAAAAAGCCCCAGGAAATCCCGGACCTGGTGCTGATCGACGGCGGCAAGGGTCAGTTGAACATCCTGAGGGAATTGTTCCGGCAGGTTCCGGAGGAGCAACGGCCGGACCTGGCCGGCATCGCCAAAAAGACCTTCATCGCCCAGGGGGACAAAGACGGCATTTACCTGCCGGGCCGCAAGAACCCCGTCAACCTCAAGACGGATTCCCCGCTTTTGCATTACCTGCAGCGGGTCCGTGATGAAGCCCACCGTTTCGCCATCGGCTATCACCGGCTGCTGCGGAAGAAAGAAATAGGCAGAGAACAAATCCATTTAAAGAAATAGCCTCCCGGGAATAGTAGCATTGGTGCTCCCCCTCCCTGGACGGGAGGGGGTTGGGGGGTGGGTGAATCAGGCAATCTTCACCTATCCCGGCTTCATTTCCTTGCCGTTCGGCTTGCTTGGGTGATCTCCGGCAATCCGTGTTTTTTATTGATTATTCCGACACATCCATTTATTATAATCTGTTATTTGTTGCATTGATTTCAATAGGCGGAGGCTGTCCATGTTCGGCATCGGCATGCCTGAACTGATATTGATACTGGCCGTGGCCCTGGTGGTCCTGGGGCCGAAAAAACTCCCCGAACTGGCCCGCTCTCTGGGCCGGGGTCTGGCGGAACTCAAAAAGACCACCAGCGACCTCAAGCAGAACATCGATTTGGGGGATGACCTCAAACAGGTCCAGCAGGATTTCCAGGAGGTCAAGAGCGGCCTGCAGGACATTGCCGATTCGGCCCTTGGTGACGCCAAACCCCCGGATTATCTGTTGAACGCGGCCCCGCAGACTCCCGTAGAACCCGAACCGACCCCTGGAGACCCTGTCTGGGAAGAAACACCGGCAGGGGCCACGAAGGCCGAGCCCTTTCCGGAAGGAGCAACCGTGGATCTCCACGGCGGGGCCGACGACGTCCGGCGGGAACTGGAGGAAACGGCGGACCGGACCTACCGGGAATTCCATCCCGCCTTCCCCGACCCGGACGACGACCCGAAGACCCGGCATGTCTGAAAATCATGAAAAGACCATGCCCTTCACCGCCCACCTGGCGGAGTTGCGGCGCTGCCTGATCATATCCTTTTCGGCCGTGGGGGTCGGGTTTGCGGCGGCCTATGCCTTTTCCGGAGAGATCCTGGAGTGGCTGGTCCGACCCCTGATCCAGGTCCTGCCTCCGGGCAACAAGCTGGTCTTTACGGCCCTGCCGGAGGCCTTTTTCATTTACCTCAAGGTGAGCCTGATCACCGGGATCGTAGTGGCTTCTCCGGTCATCTTCTACCAGCTCTGGATGTTCGTCGCACCGGGGCTCTACCAGAAGGAAAAGCGGCTGGTATTGCCTTTCGTCTTCGTCTCCACGGCCCTGTTCGTGGGCGGGGCCCTCTTCGGCTACTATGTGGTCTTTCCGGTGGGTTTTCGTTTCCTGGTAGGCTTTTCCACGGACAACATCAAGGCCCTGCCGTCCATTCAAATGTATCTGACTTTCTGCCTGAAACTGCTGCTCGGTTTCGGCCTGGTCTTCGAATTCCCGGTGGTGGCCTTTTTTCTGGCCAAGGTCGGGATCATCGACGCTCCGATGATGGCTCGCAACCGCCGGGTGGCCATCCTGCTGATCTTCATCGTGGCCGCCATCGTCACCCCCCCCGATATCGTCTCCCAGATCCTGCTGGCCATCCCCCTGTACCTGCTCTATGAAGCGAGTATCGTCCTGGTGCGCATCACCGTGCGCAAGCGGGAAAAAAAGGCACGAGCGGAACAGGGGTGATGGTTCCCGTTTATAATTAATAATTGACAATTGATTATTGATAATTGTTGGGACGCTAGGAGCGGGGTCCCATCCTCGCCCGGTCCCAATACCGCAAGACAGGTTGCAGCAATCGCCGCGGATCTACCCGCCCATCTTGAACCCATTTCTATCCGCAGTCTTTCGGCTCCAAATCGAGGATCAGGACCAGGGATTTCTTATTTCTTGAAGATTTTCTCGAGGACTATCGAAAAATCGGGCAGGATGCCGACAGGGACGGTATCTTCTTTGGCGAAAATGTCCGGCCGTCCATAACGGGACCGGGCGTTCAATCTAAAGACCATTACGGTCTCATCGGTGGGGTGGACGATCCAGTATTCGCGGACGCCCTGACGCTCGTAGAGGGCCAGTTTTTCCTTGAGATCCTTTCGAGCAGTGGAGGGAGAGGTTATTTCCAGGACCAGATCCGGGGCGCCGATACAGCCTTTATCGTCCAGTTTTCCGGGATCACAGACGACCACCAGATCCGGTTGGACCACTGTCCTGATCTTATCTTCCCGCTCTTTTCCTTCCGGTAGGCGGACATCGAAAGGGGCCATATAAACCCGGCATTCCTGCTCTTCGAGAAACCTATAAAATGATGCTGTCAAGGCGGCCAGAATTTCCTGATGCCTTCTCGAAGGCGCCGGAGTCATGTTATACGGGACCCCGTCGATCAATTCCCAGCGTTCCTCTTCAGGCCAAAGGAGATAATCGCCATAATTGAAACCATTTTCTCCTGGTTTCGATTGGGTAGCCATAGACCAATTTTATGGCAATCAACCTATTTGTCAAGGAAATTAGCCCCCTGGATGACCTCCTGGCCTTGATGGTTTCCCCCTCCGAGGAGGCCTGCCGCCTGCGTCAGTGCAGCCCCTTTGCCGGAATTTTGCCGCCCCGGGAACGCTGGTAAATCTATGAATCGTTTGCAGCTTGAGCATATTATCCGGGCAGCGGGGGACATTGCCGATGACGACGAAATCATCATGGTGGGCAGCTCGGCTGTTTTGTGTCAATTCCCCGATGTACCGGAACAAATCATCCGCTCCGTGGAGGCGGATATCTTCCCCAAGAATAGACCGGAATTGGCGCCGCTCATCGACGGCAGCATCGGGGAGCTTTCCCCCTTTCAGCAGACCTTTGGCTATTACGCCCACGGGGTGGGACCGGAAACGGCCGGGAATCTGCCTTCCGGCTGGGAAAAGAGACTGGTGGCGCTGCATAACGAGAATTCCCGCGGGAGTTAAAGAAAAAAGGCGGCCCGAATTTACGGACCGCCTTTTCTTGGCGCAGCCCCCCCGCAGGGGGGCTTCATAAAAATCCGCGCTCCCGGAGTGCGGATTTTTATTTCACTTCCTCAAAATCCGCATCCACCACGTCGTCGTCGGGCTTCTTCCCGCCGCCCGCGCCGGGACCGGCCCCGGGGCCTCCTTCCGGGCCGCCGGGACCGGCGCCCTGCTGGGAGGCCTGGGAGTACATCTTCTCGGCCAGCTTGTGGGAGGTGTTGGTCAGCTCCTCGGTGAGGCGCTTGATCTCGCCGGCGTCGCTGCCCTCCATGGCCTTCTTCAGCCGTTCGATGACCCCGTCGATGTCGGACTTGAGACCGCTCTCCAACTTGTCGCCCAGTTCCTTCACGGTCTTTTCCGTGCTGTAGATCAGGGTGTCGGCATGGTTGCGGGCCTCGGCCAGCTCTTTCTTCTTCTTGTCCTCCTCGGCGTGCATCTCGGCGTCCTTGACCAGCTTCCGGATTTCCTCTTCGGAAAGACCGCTGGAGGCCGTGATCTTGATGGACTGCTCCTTGCCGGTGCCCAGGTCTTTGGCCGAAACCTGGACGATGCCGTTGGCGTCGATGTCGAAAGTCACCTCGATCTGGGGCAGGCC
>JALOOY010000222.1 GCA_025454185.1 Thermodesulfobacteriota bacterium | reverse complement strand
CGGCGGGACGGCCTTCGCCGGGATGATGGGCCGAGGGGAAACCCTAATGTTTCAAAAAAAGATCAGTTTTCAGCTTGGGAAACCTTAAAATCCCCCCCACCCCCCGGCGCCGGCCCCGCGGCACGCGGGGCAAAGGGGGGGAGGGGAGCCTGTCCGAAAACCCGGTTTTTCGAGATTCGGCCATCGTAATATCAACTAGTTACATTGCGATAAATGGCCCAAAACGGGGTTTTCGGACAGCCTCGAGGGGGGGGATTTAGCCTTCGGAGGAGCTCACCTGGGGTGACATTTTCCAACGCTGCTGAAACGACCTTCTCCATCAGGTTTTATGCACCTTTTAAGCTTTTTAGTCGAACATTTATGCTACTATAAAGTTGCCCATGCCCCTTAACAGAGATATTTATCAGGCTCTGGAATCCATCCTGGGCGCGGCCCATCTGACCGATCAGGAGACCGACCTCCAGTGCTACGGCTACGACGCCACGGCCTACGCCGGCCTGCCGGAAGCGGTGGCCTTCCCCGGTACGACAGAGGAGATCAGCGCCATCCTGAAGCTGGCCCATGAACATCGTTTTCCGGTGATACCCCGAGGGGCCGGGTCCGGCATGAGCGGCGGATCGGTTCCCTGCCGGGGGGGGCTGGTCCTGGTCCTGTCCCGCCTCAACCGCATTTTGAAGATCGACACCCTGAATTTCCTGGCCGTGGTCGAACCGGGGGTGGTCAACCGGGACCTGCAGCAGGCCGTGGAAGCCCTGGGTTTGTTCTATCCGCCCGACCCGGCCTCCATGAATTTCTCCACCCTGGGCGGCAACGTGGCCGAATGCGCCGGAGGGGCCCGGGCCGTCAAATACGGGGTCACCCGGGACTACGTCCTGGGGCTCACCGCCGTCCTGCCCACCGGCGAAATCATGAGAACCGGAGTACAGACCGTCAAAGGCGTGGTGGGGTATGATGTGACCCGTTTGCTGGTGGGCTCCGAAGGCACCCTCGGGGTCATCACCGAGATCACGCTCAAACTCCTGCCCAAGCCCGAGACCCGCCGGCCGGTGCTGGCCTTTTTCAACCGGCTCGACCAGGCGGCCCAGGCGGTAGTCGAGATCCTGCACGGCGGGGTCCTCCCCTCCACTTTGGAATTCCTGGACCAACCCTCCATCCGGGCCGTGGAAGACTACCTCCATCTCGGTCTGCCCCGGGAAGCCGAGGCCCTGCTTTTGATCGAAGTGGACGGGGAGCGGCAAGAGGTCGAGCGGCAAAGCCTGCGGGTCCGGGAGGCCTGTGAAAAGCTGGGGGCGACCGGGACCCGCCTGGCGCAAACCGCGGCCGAGGCCGAAGACATCTGGAAGGCCCGCCGGGCCGTCTCCCCCGCCCTATTCCGCCTGCGGCCCAACAAGATCAACGAAGATATCGCGGTGCCCCGATCGCGAATCCCCGAGGCCATCCGCCGTTTCCAGGAAATCGCCGCAAGACATGACCTGCTGATCGTCAGCTTCGGTCATGCCGGCGACGGCAACATTCACGTCAATGTCATGTACGACCAAAAACGGGAAGGGCAGGAGTCCCGGGCCCGCCAGGCCGTGGAGGAGATCTTCAAGACCGTGCTCGCCCTGGGCGGCACCCTTTCCGGAGAACACGGCATAGGTCTGGCCAAGGCCGCCTACCTGCCCTGGGAACTCGACCCGGTCAACCTGGCGGTCATGAAGAAAATCAAGGACCTCCTGGACCCCAACCACATCCTCAATCCCGGCAAGATCTTCCCCGCATAAGAATTGCCCTGCCCGGCCGAATGGTTTATACTATTCGCGGTTTGAACCAGTTTTTGACCCGGATTGCAATGCATGAAGAATCCCTTTGAACTGTTGGGTTTGTCGCCGGAAATCGTTCGTTCCCTGGAGGGCGGGGAGCTGTCCGCCCTGATCAAGGCCTCCTACCGGGCCCTGCAGATGGCCTATCACCCCGACCGGGCCCCGCTCCAGGATGATCTGCTTCGAGAGCAGAAGACCAAAAAAGCGGCCGAGCTCAACCTGGCCTATGAGAAACTGGACTACGAGCGCAATCCGGACTCACTGGAACACTACCGGGAGCTGTACGTCCGGCGCCGCGGTGACGGCTGGCAGAAAACCGTCCGCCGGTTGAAACGGGACATTCAGGACCTGACGCTTTCCCATCAGACCTTATCCCGTAATTATCTCCGCCACCTCCTGTCTCCCTTTTACCCGGCCGGAGATCCCGCTTCCCCGGCGCTGGCGCTACTCCCGGCGCTTAGAAATTGCCGGATCGGGTTGCAGGATGTGGCCATCAACCATAATGTCCGTTCCTTTTCCTGGAACCTCGGGGCCAATTACAAGGAGATCAAGCTCGACCAGGAAGGCCGCATGTCCTACCGCCTGCCCAGCCGCAAGCGCTTCATACCCATCAATTTCATCTCCCTGCTGGGGACCGTGGGCAAGGACCAGGTGGATCTCATCCCCCTGCTGGACCGGGTGATGCCCAGGGACTGCCAATGGCCGCCGACCAAGTGGAAGAAGTCCTTCTCCGAATACCAGAAGTGTTTCGATCTGATGAATTCCATGTCCCTGGACGATTTCCGCATCCATTGCCTCCCCTTTCTCAAGCCGCAACTGGCCGAAGGGTCCTTTCTGTTCTCTTTTCACAAGACCGTTCCGCCGGCGGATCGCATCAGCCTGGAAGGGTTGATCATCCGCCTGAACCCGGTCAAATCCTCCAGGACCGCCCCTTCCCCTTAAAGCGAAACCCTACTCCAGCCCCTTAACCGTTAACTTATAATGTTAACAATAAACTATAGTTAACATTATAACCTACCTTCCCGATTCCGGTTTTATAATATTTTATCATTTAATTTCAATAATTTATAAAAATTATTACTTTGGTACAAAGTTTGCTCTATGTAACAATATCTTAAGAATATTTTGAGGAGGATACCTCATGAGGACGCCCTTCGCGGAAAAGCTGGAACAAAGGGGGGTAAGCCGGCGGGACTTTTTAAAATTCTGCGGCCTTATGGCCGCCACCCTCGGCCTGCCGGCCGGTAGCGGCCGGGCACTGGCCCAGTCCCTGGAAGCGGCCGTACGGCCGCCCATCGTCTGGCTCGAATTCCAGGATTGCACCGCGGATTCCGAGTCGTTTTTGAGGGAGCCCACCCTGATCAATCTCCTGTTCGACTCGCTTTCCCTGGACTACCACGAAACGCTGATGGCCCCTTCCGGGGCCCAGGCGGAAAAATCCAGGCTGGATACGATCCGCGACTACGCCGGGCAATATATCTGTGTCGTAGAGGGATCGATACCCACCGCCGACGGCGGCGTTTACGCCATGATCGGCGGGAGGACCGCCCTGTCTATTGCCCAGGAAACCTGCTCCAACGCCCTGGCCACCATCGCCGTGGGTAACTGCGCCTGGGACGGCGGGATCGCGGCAGCCGCACCCAATCCCACCGGGGCCAAGGGCGTCGGCGGGGCACTGCCCGGGCTCAGCCCCCTGATCAACCTCCCCGGCTGCCCCATGAACGTGGTCAACCTCACGGCCACCATCGTCTATTTTCTGGCCAACGGCCAGTGGCCGGAAAGGGATTCCCTCGGGCGCCCGCGCTTCGCCTACGGCGAGGAAATCCACGAGGAGTGCCCCCGGCACCACCATTACGAGGCCGAACGCTTTGTCCTGGCCTGGGGGGACCAAGGGCACCGGAACGGCTGGTGCCTCTTTCGCATGGGCTGCAAAGGCCCCCGTACCCGTCACAACTGCTGGCAGGTCAAATGGAACGGGGGGACCAACTGGCCCATCGGGGCCGGACACGGCTGTATCGGCTGCGCCGCCCCGAATTTCTGGGACAACCTTTCGCCTTTTTATACAGCTCTGACCGATGATTAATCCCTTTCAGGCCGGGTCCGGTTTATCCGGCCGTGGAGGAGTCTGCTATGCCCAAAATTTTTATGCCCCTTGTTATCAATAATCCGCAGCCGTCCCAGCGCATCGTCATCGACCCTCTGACCCGCATCGAGGGGCATCTGCGCCTCGAAGCCCAGGTCGAGAACGGCCAGGTGGCCGAGGCCTGGAGCGCCGCCATGATGTTCCGAGGCCTGGAGATCATCCTCAAGGGGAGAGATCCCCGGGATGCCTGGGTATTCACCCAGCGCATCTGCGGCGTCTGAACTACGGTCCATTCCATCTGCTCCGTGCGGGCAGTCGAAAACGCCTTGAACATCACCATTCCCGACAATGCCCGGCTCCTGCGCAACCTGCTGGAAGGGGCCCAGTTTATCCAGGACCACGTGATCCATTTTTATCACCTCCATGCCCTGGACTGGGTGGACATCGTCAGCGCCCTGTCGGCTGATCCGGCGGCCACGAGCAGCCTCCAGAAATCTATCTCCACCTGGCCCCATTCCAGCCCGGCCTATTTCCAGACGGTGAAGACCCGGCTGCTGAATTTCGTCAACAGCGGCCAGTTGGGTTTGTTTGCCAACGGCTACTGGGGGCACCCGGCCTACAAACTGCCCCCCGAAGCCAACCTCATGGCCGCCGCCCACTACCTGGAGGCCCTGGACTGGCAACGGGAATACATCAAATTCCATGCCTGGCTCGGCGGAAAGAATCCCCATCCCCAAACCTACCTGGTAGGGGGCATGGCCATCCCCATAAATACCAGCGGCAGCGTCGGCGTGACCCCCACGACCATCGCCCAACTGAAGACCCTTTCCGCCTCGGCCCT
>JALOOY010000221.1 GCA_025454185.1 Thermodesulfobacteriota bacterium | reverse complement strand
GAAATTCCGGAGGTCATGAACCTCTGTCACACCGTAATGGTCATGCACGACAATACGGTGAGCAAGCTGATCCCCCGCGATCAGGCCACGGAGGAAAACATACTGAGCGCCTGCTTCGGCTATCATTTCCGCCTGTCCGGCAGGCGTTCCGTCGAGGCCTCCCTGTAAGGGACCGACTCCCTCGGAGGAAACGGTCCCCCGAAGCAAGAGGAGAACAAAGACCTTGAATGCCCTGAAAAACATCTTCGTCCGCGTGGGGGTGCTGCCCTTTCTGCTGCTTATACTCGTCATCCTGTTCAGTCTGGCCGGCGGGGGACGATTCATGTCCCTCTCCAACCTGATCAACATGGGCCGTCAGTCGACCTATCTGGCCATCGTCACCGCCGGCCAGATGCTGACCATCGTCTGCGCCGGCTTTGACCTGTCGGTGGGCTCCTCGGTGGCCTTGACCAGCGTGGTAACCTCGCTGGTCCTGGTCTATTTCAGCGATCCTGCGACCGCCATCGTGGCGGGGGTCCTCGCGGGCGTCGGTATGGCCACCCTCATCGGCCTGGCCAATGGATTGACCATCGCCTTTTTCCGGGTTTCCCCCTTCGTGGTCACTCTGGGCATGATGTCCGTGGCCCAGGGTCTGGCCCTCCTGCTTTCCGGCGGGGTACCCATTTTCAACCTGCCCCCCGGCCTGAACAAGGCCCTGGGCATCGGCACGGTGGGCGGACTGCCCATACCGATTATGGTGGCGGTCTTCATTGTCTTCTGCATCTATGTTCTGCTGAACCGGACCCGCATCGGCAGGTATTTCTACGCCATCGGCGGCAACCAGGAGGCGGCCCGGCTGTCGGGCATTTCGGTCACCAAGTATACCTTCCTGGCCTATATCCTCTGCGGCACCCTGACCGGCATCACCGGGGTCATGCTCACGGCCCGCATCGCCTCGGGCGAACCCAATCTGGGGGCGGCCCTGCCCCTGGAATCCATCGCCGCCGCCGTCATCGGCGGGGTCTCGCTGCGGGGCGGCGAAGGGGGCGTCATCGGGGCCATCTTCGGGGCCGTGCTCATCGTCCTGATCCGCAACGGCATGGACATGATGAACATCAGTTCCTACCTGCAGATGGTGGTCATGGGCCTCCTGCTGATCTTTGCCGTGGTCATGGACCACTTCCGGCTGGCCTTGAAAGGGAGGCAGCGGTAGGAGGCAAAATAGCGAACAGCGAACGTCCAACATCGAACATCGAATATAGGAGGACAAAAGTGGATATTGATCTCAATGCCGATATGGGCGAAAGCTTCGGCATGTACCCCATGGGCAACGACGACGCCTTTATGAAACACATCTCCAGCGCCAATGTGGCCTGCGGCTTCCATGCCGGCGACTCCTCGGTCATGCGCAAGACCGTGGGCTACGCCAAGCGGGACGGCGTCCAGGTGGGGGCCCATCCGGGCCTGCCCGACCTGCAGGGGTTCGGCCGCCGGGAGATGAACCTGACCGTGGACGAGGTCTACGACATCGTGGTTTACCAGGTGGGCGCCCTGAAGGCCTTTGCGGAGGCGGCCGGTCTGAAGCTGCATCACGTGAAACCCCACGGGTCGCTCTACGGCATGGCCCACCGCCGGGAGGAAATCGCCCAGGCCCTCTGCCGGGCCGTCCGGGACATCGATCCCGCCCTGTATCTGTACATCATGAAAAAAGGCCTGATCGCCGAGGTCGCCGGCGGCCTGGGTCTGCGCTGCGTCTATGAACTCTACGCCGACCTGGGCTACGACGCCCAGGGCAACCTGGTCATCACCCGCCACCATGAAGCCCACACGCCGGCGGACGTGGCCGCCCGCGTGGTGCGCATGGTCAAGGAAAGTCGGGTCCGGGCCGTGGACGGCACCGATATCGCCATCGCCGGCAACTCCGTATGTGTGCACAGCGACACCCCCGGGGCACTGGAAATCGTCCAGGCCGTCCGCCGGGGCCTGGAAGGGGCCGGCTGCCGCATCGCTTCGCCGCCTCTTATGAATTATGCATAAGGAGACAGAACCTTGGATCAATCCCATTCCAACGAGCAACTGCTGCTAAAGAGGCAGGAGGAGGTCCCCCAGGGACCGTTCAATGTAGTCCCGGCCTTCGCGGCCCGGGCCAAGGGCGCGGAGATCTGGGACGTGGAGGGCAAACGCTACATCGACTTTGCCGGCGGTATCGGGGTGGTCAACGTGGGGCACTGCAACGACCGGGTGGTGGCCGCCGTAAAAGACCAGGCGGAACGGTACATCCACACCTGTTTCCACATCGTCATGTACGAGCCCTACGTGGAGTTGGCCCGGCGTCTGAACCAACTCACTCCCGGCCGTTTCCCGAAAAAAACCATCTTTGTCAACAGCGGCGCCGAAGCGGTGGAAAACGCCGTCAAGGTGGCCCGCTATGCCACCAAACGGCCGGCGGTGATCGTCTTCGAAGGGGGTTTCCACGGCCGGACGCTCCTGGCCCTGACCATGACCAGCAAGGTCAAGCCCTACAAATTCGGCTACGGCCCTTACGCCCCGGAAGTCTACCGGATGCCCTATGCCTACTGCTACCGCTGCGCCTTCGGTCTGACCTACCCGGGCTGCGGTCTGCATTGCGCCCGGTACCTGGAAGATTTTTTCACGGACCACGTGGCCGCGGAACAGACGGCCGCCCTGGTGGCGGAGCCGGTGTTGGGGGAAGGCGGCTTCGTAGCCCCGCCCCCGGAATATTTCCAGGTCCTGCAGGACATCTGCCGCCAACAGGGCATCGTCTTCGTAGCCGACGAGGTCCAGACCGGGATCTGCCGCACCGGCAAGCTGTTCGCCATGGAACACTACGGGGTGGAGCCGGACCTGGTGACCGTAGCCAAGTCCCTGGCCGGGGGCCTGCCGCTGGCGGCACTCACCGGCCGAGCGGAGCTGATGGAGGCCTCCCACGTGGGCGGCCTGGGCGGCACCTACGGCGGCAACCCGGTGGCCTGCCGGGCCGGCCTGGCCGTGCTGGACTTCATCGCCGAGACCGACCTCTGCGCCCGGGCGGCCCGGATCGGTTCCCGGGTCCAGGAGCGCTTTCTTGCGTTCCAGGACCGTTTCCCCCTGATCGGTGATGTCCGGGGACTGGGGGCCATGATGGGCTTGGAGCTGGTCCTGGACCGCGCCACCAAGCAGCCGGCCGGCGATCAGGCCAAGGCCCTGGTGAAATACGCCTATGAGCACGGCCTGGTGCTTTTGAGCTGCGGGAAATTCGGCAACGTCATTCGGACCCTCATGCCCCTGGTGATCAGCGACGACCAGTTGGAGGAGGGACTGGGCATCATCGAAGACGGATTGGCCCAGATAAAAATCTAAATCTTAGACGGGACTACCGCAGATCTTTGCGCCTTTGCGGTCAAGATTTTTTCAACGATTTCCTGATACAAAATCCAAATAAGGAGAGGACGGACATGAGCCAAGGCAAATACGCGGTAATACTGGACACCATGCCGGCGACGGAAACGCGGCTGGAAGTCTTGTTCCGCCAGGCGGGCGACGGCTTCCTGCAGGTGGAATACGGCCGGGAGCAGCGGGCGGCCCTGCAGGATTCCTTCCGCATGCTGGCGGTCAACGACATCCTGCATGCCAAAAAAATCAAGGGCCTGATTGAGACCGTTCCCGGTCTGCGCACCAATCTTTTTCATTTCGATCCGGCCGTGCTGGACCGGGAGACCCTGATCCGGGAGATCCAGGACGGGGAGAACGCCATGCCCACCATTGACGACGTGGTGCTGGAGTCGCGGATCATCCATCTGCCCATCGCCTTCGAGGACTCCGAGACCAAGAAGGCCGTGGAAAAATACCGGAAAGAGGTCCGGCCGGACGCGCCGAACATCATCAACGGCTATAACCTGGAATACATGGCCCTCTGCAACGGGGTAACCGTTCCGGAGGCCAAGAACATGATCCTGGGCACCGACTGGTTCAACAGCGGCGGCGGCTTCTGGCCCGGCGGGGCCTTCCTCTGGCCCACCGATCCCCGCTGCGCCCTGGTGGTCCCCAAATACAATCCGCCCCGAACCTGGACCCCGGAAGCGGCCGTGGGCATCGGCGGGCCCTGCGTCTTTACCTACACCACCCCCACCGGAGGCGGCTATCAGCTCTTCGGGCGCACCATCCCGGTTTTTCAGTTCAAGCAAACCCATCCCATGTTCAAGGATGGCCCCTTTCTCTACCGGCCGGCCGACCGGGTGCGCTTCCACGAGACCACGGAAGAAGAGATCCTTTACATCTTCGAGCACGTCCACAACCAGACAGACTACGAGTACCAAACGGAAACCGGCAAAATCGTGGTGAAAGACTACCTGGCCTGGTACAACAGCCCGGAAGTCCAGCAGGGCCTGCGGGAACTGAAGGCCAAACAGGCCGAGGGCGTCCAAAAGGCGCCGCGTCTGTAACCCAGCGGAAGGAGAAAAAATCATGTTAAAAGTGATCAACGGCGGTATCGAAACGTTGGTGGAGGATTGGCCTGGTCGTTTGGGTTATCTGGGGAAGGGCATGGCCCCTTCCGGCGCCTTTGACAATGTGGCCCTCGGTTTGACCAACCTGCTGGTCGGCAACCCGGCCGGGGAGGCGGGATTGGAAGTGACCGGCGGGTTTTTCGCAGGGGAGTTCGGGGCGGATACGGTGATCGCCGTGGGCGGGAGCCCCAACCCGCCGCTGCTGAACGGGCAGCCGATCCCCCTCTGGGAATCCCTGGCCGTCAAAAA
>JALOOY010000220.1 GCA_025454185.1 Thermodesulfobacteriota bacterium | reverse complement strand
CGGGGTCCTGGATCTGCACACCTTCCTGCCCCGGGAGGTCAGGGATTTGATCCCGGAATACCTGGCGGCCTGCCGTCAAAAGGGTATCCTGGAAGTCCGCCTCATTCACGGCAAGGGAACCGGCGCTCTTCGGGAAACCGTGCAGGCCGTCTTGCGCAAGCGCTCGGAGGTGGCTTCTTACCGTTTGGCCGGCCCGGAAAATGGTGGCTGGGGCGCCACCCTGGTGGTCCTGCGCCCCCCCGGAGTTGACAGGTGACCCATTCGTATTTAAAATAAAGGCTATTTTATAATAGGAAAAATGGTTTGAAATCGAACCACTTAAAAATTCTATTGGTGGTTTTACTGGTTGTAGGCCTGTTTGGCTTGGGATTGGCATCTACCCCGGTCCCCTGCCGATGCCAAAAGGTACAAAGACCGGCCAATCAATTACCAGCGGGTCAGGAAGCGCAATGCTGCCAGCCACCGGCCGCGCCATCTCCGGCCGATTGCCCCTGCGGGGACGACTGCCATCCGGCCTTCCAGTCCCCGGGCCGGGATCTGATCGTTTCCTTTTACAGCAATAACGTAATTCCCGCCCTGGAATCCGGCCGCGGCCTTTCCTTTTCCTTCGGATCGGCCCTGTCAGTTTCAGGCCTTGCCGCCCCGTTTTCGTCCCGGCACGGCCCGCCGGCCGAACCGCTCTACCTCCGCATTAACTCCCTGCGCTGCTAACCCCTCCACCGGTCCATAGCTTCCTGCTGCGCTTGGTGCTTCGCCCCCGGGCAGGCGTCCCCGTTCCTTGACCCGAGCAGGGTTTGGGCCCCCGGGAGACCCCACCGGCGCAGCATGAAAACAGCTACCCTGAGGGCACCGCCCCGGTGAAACAGCGGGCTGTGCTGTATTTCCGAATTCGATGTTCGATGTTGAACGTTCGGTGTTCGATGTTCATTTTTTTTATCAAGGAGTCCTATCCCATGCTGACAGATTATAGAATATGGCTTGCCATCCTGGCCTTTTTTTCACCCCTGATGCTTTCTCCCTGGACTCCGGCCCTGGCCGGCCCCAAAACCGCTGCCGCCGCCCCGACTGAAATTACCTTTCCTACCGCCCAGTTTGCCGATGGCAAGGCCCGCCACTATTCTTTATCCGCGCCCGGCGGGATTACCATCAAATATTTCATTATCAGGAGTTCCGATGGCGTAATCCGGACCGCCTTCGACGCCTGCGACGTCTGCTGGGCCTCCGGGAAGGGCTACCAGCAGGACGGCGACGCCATGATTTGCCGCAACTGCGGCAAACGCTTTGCCTCCAAGCTGGTGAACGAGGCAAAGGGCGGCTGCAATCCGGCGCCCCTCAAGCGGACCGTCAAGGGCGACACCTTGGTCATCCAGACCAAAGACATCCTGGAAGGCCGCCACTATTTCAATTTTTAACCGGGAGGCCCGTTCATGAAACTCAGAACCATCGCCTTTCGCAACCTGCTGCGCCGCAAGGCCAAGGCCCTCTTTATCCTGGTGGGCCTGCTGATCGGCATCGCCTCGGTAGTGGCCTTTATTAGCCTGGTGGAAGCTCTGACCCAGGAGATCAACCACAAGATGGAGAAATACGGGGCCAATATCCTGATCGTACCCAAGACGGAGAGCCTTTCTTTGACTTACGGCGGCATCTCCCTGGGCGGCCTTTCTTTCGATATGCGGGAGCTCAAGCAGGCCGACCTGGAAAAAATAAAAACCATCAAGAACAGGCAGAACGTGGCGGCGATCGGACCCCTGGTCCTGGGCGCCGTTGAGGTCCATAAAAAGCAACTCCTGCTGACCGGACTGGATTTCCAGGTCCGGCGCTTTCTGCGCCCCTGGTGGAAGACCGCGGGACGCTTCCCGGAAAAGGAGGAAATGTTGGCCGGGTCGGAGGCCGCCCGGATTTTAGGCCTGACGGAAGGCCGGACGGTCACCCTCAACGGACAAACCCTGCGGGTCTCCGGGATCCTCGAAGCCACCGGCTCCCAGGACGATCAGATGATCTTCAGTCATTTGACCACAGCCCAGGCGATTTTGGGCAAGGAGGGGCGCATCTCCATGGCGGAAGTGGCCGCCCTCTGCTCCGGCTGCCCGGTGGAAGAGATGGTGGCCCAGATTGCGGCGGTCCTGCCGGGGGCCAAGGTCATGGCCATCAAGCAGGTAGTGCAGAGCCGCATGGAGGCCCTGGGCCATTTTCAAAACCTGGCCTTCATTTTATCGGGACTGGTGATCCTGGTGGGCGCCCTGGTCGTGCTGGTCACCATGATGGGCAGCGTCCGGGAGCGGACCAGCGAGATCGGCATCTTTCGTTCCATCGGCTTCCGGCGCAGCCACGTGATGCGCATCATCCTCCTGGAGGCCGGGGTGGTCTCCTTACTGGCCGGGGCCCTGGGCTACCTGGTCGGCCTCGGGGTCACCCAGGCGACCCTGCCCTTTTTCTCGGACGGGCACAGCCTGACCGCCCCCTTCAATCCGCTCGTAGCCGGCGGGGCCGTGGCCCTGGCCCTGGTGTTGGGCCTCCTGTCCGGGATCTACCCGGCCCTCATGGCCGCCCGGCTGGATCCGAATGAAGCGCTGCGCAGTCTTTGATATACCGGCCGGGCCCGTGGCGGACGACATAAAAAACCTTGGCCGTTCCCCCGGACTCCCTCTCCCCCACGCGGGAGAGGGCAGGGGAGAGGGGGATCTCGGCCTGGCCGGGCCGGGCACCCGGAAGGCAGGAATTAAATGGTTTGTCAGCACTGGTAGTCATTCCGGCGAAAGCCGGAATCCAGTCCCGCCTCCGGCGGGATGGATGCCGGATCGAGTCCGGCATGACGACAACAAACAACGCATAGAAGACAGCATTCATTTCTATTTTTCGAACTAAGGACAAAAAAAATGAACTACATAAATCTGGAAAACATCACCAAAACCTACGGCACCGGCGATGGCCAAGTCGCTGCCCTGCAGGGCATTACCTTCTCCATCCCAGCCGGGGAATTCGTGGCCATCATGGGCGAATCGGGGTCGGGAAAATCCACCCTCCTTTCCGTCCTGGGGGTGTTGAACACCCCCTCCGGCGGTTCCTACCGGGTTAACGGGGTCGACGTCTTTGCCCTGAAGGGCGAACAGCAGGCCGACTTCCGGCGGGAAACCCTGGGTTTCGTCTTTCAGAGCTTTCACCTCATTCCCTATCTCTCGGTCATCGAAAACGTCATGCTGCCGCTGACCACCAAGCGACTCAAGGAAAAAGTCAAGCTGGACCTGGCCGACCAGGCCCTGGCCCGGGTGGGCCTGGCCGCCAAGGGCCGCCGCCTGCCCAACCAGATCTCCGGCGGCGAGCAGGAGCGGGTGGCCATCGCCCGGGCCGTGGTCAACAGCCCGCCTATCCTCCTGGCCGACGAACCCACCGGGAACCTGGACACCCGCACCGGGCGGGAGATCATGGGGCTCCTGCAGGACCTGAACCGGGAGGGTATGACCATCGTCATGGTCACCCACAGTCCGGAATGGGCCCGCTATACCCATCGCATCCTGCATATTGCCGACGGAAGACTGGAAGGGGAGGAAAATCCGGGTCCGCAGATCAGCCCGGCGGCGATTTACGGGCGGAACCATGGAGGGACAAACGATCGCCGGGATTTCCCATTGAACTCTTTTTAGAAAAAGAATATGTTGGATTTGTTTATGGTGACCGAAAAAAAACACGTCTGCCCCTGGTGGTTGTGCTTCACCTTCGACAACCCCTTGAGGAGACTAATCCATGATCCCGAGGCCATCCTGAGTCCCTATGTCCGCCCGGGGGACCGGGCGATCGACATCGGCGCGGGCATGGGCTATTTCTCCATTCCCCTGGCCCGGCTGGTGGGTCAGACCGGGCAGGTGACAGCCATCGACCTGCAGCCCCCAATGCTTTCCGCTTTGGTCCGCAGGGCCCGGCGCGCGAGGGTTGCGGAAAGAATCAGCACCCATCTTTCCGCCCCGGATTCCCTGGGCCGGCAGGAGCCGGCCGATTTCATCCTGGCCTTCTGGATGGTCCACGAGGTTCCCGATCAGCGGGCCTTTCTCACGGAAATCCGCCGGATGCTGAAACCTAACGGAAGTTTCCTGCTGGTTGAGCCGGTCATCCACGTTTCCGGAAAAAGTTTTCAGCGGACCCTGGAAACCGCGAAGGAGGTGGGGTTCCTTTTACGGGAACGGCCAAAAATTCGTTGGAGCCACAGCGCCCTTTTGACCGGCGCCCCAAGCAATTCCTGACCATACTCCCCCTCCCTCGATGGGAGGGGGGAGAGGGGGTGGGTGAAACCGGCACTTAATCAAATCCGTTCTCAGGCCCAAAAGCTCAAATCCGAGACTCACGCCCTCTATCTGGCCGCCCGGGACCCGCGCACCCCCTGGTACGCCAAGCTCCTTGTCGCCGCCGTCGTGGCCTACGCTTTAAGCCCCATCGACCTGATCCCGGACTTTATACCGGTATTGGGTTACCTGGACGACCTGGTCCTTCTGCCCCTGGGCATCGCCCTGGCCGTCAGGCTGATTCCCCGGGCCGTCCTGGACGATTGCCGCCGCCGGGCGCGGGAAACCCTGCAAAACGGAAAAATCGTGAGCCGAGCTGCCGGCGCGGTGGTCATTGCCATCTGGTTATTACTGGGGGCAGTCTGCGCTGGCTGGCTTTACCGAATGTTCCTGGGATAGGACGAAGCAATCAGGGAAATCTGATTTCATCAAATTCCAATTGGGGCGCCTCCTGCTCCCGGAGGAAC
>JALOOY010000219.1 GCA_025454185.1 Thermodesulfobacteriota bacterium | reverse complement strand
GCCTACCTGTAACATCGAATCGTTCTTTCCTTAAAGCAATCAGGCGCTCTTGTTCTGCAGGGCCTTGACCTTGGCGTATTTTTTCTGGAACCGCTCCACCCGACCGGCGGAATCGATCAGTTTCTGTTTGCCGGTGAAAAAGGGATGGCACTGGGAACAGATCTCCACCCGGATTTCCTTTTGGGTGGACCCGCTGGGCAATTCGGCGCCGCAGGCGCAGCGCACGGTCATCTGGTGGTAGGGGGGATGGATTTTCTCTTTCATGGCCTGTCTTCTCCTGTTTCGGTTACTTGTTCATCAAACTTAAAAATTCGGCGTTGTGCTTGGTCCCTTCCATCTTTTCCAGCAGGAATTCCATGCTGTCCACGGGGGTCAGGGGGGCCAGGAGCTTGCGCAGTATCCAGACCCGGTTCAACTCGTCCTGGGGGAGCAGCAGCTCCTCCTTGCGCGTGCCCGAGCGATTGATGTCGATGGCCGGGAAGATGCGCTTGTCGCTCAATTTTCGATCCAGATGGATTTCCATGTTCCCGGTGCCTTTGAATTCTTCGAAAATGACCTCGTCCATGCGGCTGCCCGTATCGACCAGGGCCGTGGCCATGATGGTCAGGCTGCCCCCTTCCTCGATGTTGCGGGCCGCCCCGAAGAAACGCTTGGGGCGGTGGAGGGCGTTGGAATCCACCCCGCCGGAGAGGATCTTGCCGCTGGGCGGAACTACGGTGTTGTAGGCCCGGGCCAGACGGGTGATGCTGTCCAGCAGGATCACCACATCCCGCTTATGCTCCACCAGTCGCTTGGCCTTTTCAATGACCATTTCCGCTACCTGTATATGGCGTTGGGCCGGCTCGTCGAAGGTGGAACTGATAACCTCGGCTTTGACCGAACGCTGCATGTCGGTTACTTCTTCCGGCCGTTCATCGATGAGCAGCACGATTAAGATAATGTCTTTAAAATTTTTGGCAATACTGTTGGCGATATTCTGCAGGAGCATGGTCTTGCCGCTCCGGGGCGGTGAAACGATGAGTCCCCGCTGCCCCTTGCCGATGGGAGTCAGCAGGTCCATGATCCGCACGGAATAGTTTTTGGAGTCGTCCGTTTCCAGCTTGATGCGTTCGTTCGGGTACAGCGGGGTCAGGTTGTCAAAGAGGATCTTGTCCCGGGCGAGTTCCGGGTCCTCATAATTGATGGCCTCCACCTTAAGCAGAGCGAAATAGCGCTCATTGTCCTTGGGGGGCCGAATCTGACCGGCCGTTACATCGCCGGTCCGCAGGTTGAACCGGCGAATCTGGGAGGGAGAGACATAGATATCGTCCGGGCCGGGCAAATAGTTATAATCCGGGGCCCGCAGAAAACCGAAGCCGTCAGGCAGTATTTCCAGGACCCCTTCCCCGTAAATCAGGCCGTTTTTTTCGGTCTGGGCCTGAAGGATGGCGAAAATGAGTTCCTGTTTCCTCATCCCGCTGGCCCCCTCCACGTTCAGTTCGCGGGCCATGGAGGTCAATTCATTGATTTTTCTCTCTTTGAGTTCCGCTAAGTTCATTTCTGCCTCAATACCGGTATCGGTGCGGTTGGGTGGACAAATCCAAATAGGTTTTTTGTAATTGCGATCTCAGGAAACACGCCAAGGGGCGGTCCCGATCAATCCCTGAATGTGATGTTAGAATTCAAAAAGATTGGCTAGTGCTAATGAGATTTGCCGGAAATTTAATGGGTTACACTACCTTATCGGGGCGGGCGGACAGCGTAAGGACCCGGATCTCCTTTCCGATTCGTCCACTGAAAATAGAACATCCGCGGGGGGTTGTCAAGATTTTTTTAAAAGGTCAATAACTTGGGTCAGGTCGGCGGGCAGGGGGGCCTCGAAGACCAGCCCCTCCCCGGTTTGGGGATGGATAAAAGACAAACGGGCCGCATGCAGCATTTGACGGGAAGCCAGCGACAGGACCTGGGCTGCCAGTGGGGTTTGCCGGGCCCCTTTCAGTTTAGCCTGGCCGTACAGCGGGTCACCCAGGACCGGCAGGCCGACGGCGGCCAGATGAACCCGGATCTGGTGGGTCCGCCCGGTCTTAATCCGCACCCGGAGCAGGGTCACACCCAAAGGATACACGGCTTCGACGGCCCATTCGGTCAAGGCCGGTTTCCCCCGCGTCTCCGTGACAGCCATTTTTTTGCGATGCACGGGATGGCGGCCGATCGGCTTATCGATCCGGCCTTCCCTTGGCAGGGGAGGCCCCCAGACCAGTGCCCGGTACTCCTTGAACACCGTTCCCGACTGAAACTGCCGGATCAGACTGCGATGAGTCGGGTCGTTTTTGGCCACGACCAACAGACCGGAGGTATCCTTATCCAGCCGGTGAACAATGCCGGGGCGCAGGACCCCTCCGATCCCGGACAGATCGCGGCAATGGTGCAGCAGGGCCTGGACCAGGGTCCCGGAATAATGGCCCGGGGCCGGGTGAACCACCAGCCCGGCCGGTTTGTCGATGACCAGCAGATGCGCATCCTCCCAAAGGACCGTAAGCGGGATCGGCTCGGGTTCCAGGGCCAGGGGTTCGGCTTTTTTCGGGTCAACGCTGACCCGATCCCCTGCTTTCAACCGGTACCCGGCCTTGACCGGGAGCGCGTTGACGAGGACCCGCTCCCCCTCGATCCATTTCTGAACTTGGTTTCGGGAATCGGTCAGGCCCTGTTCGGTTAAAAAGCGGTCCAGCCGCTTGCGGGCGTCCGTTTCCTGGGCGTTGAAAAAAATCATGGGGCGGCGTCCTCACCCCCTTCCCCAGGTTTCCGAGTCAAATAAAAAGGGAAAAGTACTCTTGTCTCCCGAGAGGAGTTTCCGTCGGCCGGGAAGTCTGAAAAGGTTTGCGAAGTGGGTCGATTAGTAATGGGAATGGATGGTTTTTCGGGAATTAGTGTTTAAAGATCCGTTGTATGTCTTTTTCGACTTTGTCTTCCTGAATTTTTTTAGCGATGGAAATTTCCTTGACCAGGAGATTCTTGGCCGTATCCAGCATTTTTCGCTCACCGAAGGAGAGCTCCTTGTCCAGCTTTAGAAGAAAAAGGTCCCGCAATACCTGGGCCACTTCATAAACCGAACCGGTTTTTATTTTCTCCATGTATTCTCGGTAGCGGCGATTCCAGGTCTGGTTGTCGAATTCAATATTTTTTTCCTTTAATATTTTAAATATCTTGGGTACCTCCTCCTCCCGGACGATTTCCCGCAGGCCGACGTGTTCGGCGTTCTGGGTGGGGATCATGATGATCATGTTGTTTTCCAGGATTCTCATGATGTAAAAGTGTTGATCCTGACCGTAAAGCACTTTGGCTTCGATGGACTCTATTCGGCCTACCCCGTGTGCCGGGTACACCGCCAGATCTCCTACTTTAAAAATCATGAATCAACCTCCAAAATATATTTTGGGCTATTTGATTATAGCACGGTTGCCCTAAAAACCAAAATAAAAAAATATATATTAAAAACAAATAGTTGTATTGAAGGAAGATCTAATCTCCGTCTTTTTGCTCTCCGGCTCCCTTTTCGATCAGCGCCGGAGCAGGGAGAGGCTCTCCAAATGAAAGGTTTGGGGGAAAAAATCCAGGGGCCGGGTCCACTCCAATCGCCAGCCTTCTTTTAGCAACAGGGCCAGGTCGCGAAACAGGGTCATCGGTTCACAGGAGACATAAAAAAGGCCTCTGGCCTTCAGCCTGGAAAGGGCCGGGATGACGGCTGCAGCCCCGGATCGGGGGGGATCCAGGATAACCCAGTCGGGATTTTCACCGCTGTGGATCAATCGGGAAGCCCCCTCCAGGGCCGAGGCCCGGATAAAGCGACAACGGCTTTCTGGATTGATCTTTTGATTCCACAAGGCATTTTCAACGGCCGGAGCGAAGGATTCGATCCCCAAGACTTCGGCGGCCCCGAACGACAGGGGGATGGAAAAATTACCCTGCCCGCAATAAAGGTCCCAAATTCGGTCCTGCCAGGTAATCAGGGGCAATGCTTCGAGAAGGGCGATCAGCCGCCGGTTTTGGTAAGGATTTACTTGAGAAAAGACCTGGGGGAAAACGGCGAGGGCGATCTCCTGATTTTTCAAGGAACCCCCCAAGGGAACTTGATATAGCGAGGCGTGCCGTTCCGGTGCAAAGGTCTCGGGCCCGGCTAAAGAACCATCTTCTTGATTTTGAAAGAAAACGGCCCTGATCGTTTCTTTTTCCCGAAGGGCGCGGACCAATGGGGCTTCTATTTTTGCCGGGAGAGCGCCCAGCCCTGAGATCACCAGGACGGCCCCCTGGTTTTCCCCCAATAAACGGATTTCCAGATCGGCCGTCCCCGGTAGCGGCGGAAGGCCGGCCAGTCGGGATCCGAGAAAATCGAGCAGGGCGTTGATCTCCTGATCGGCCAGGAGACAGTGCTTCAGGGGGATGATCCGGTGGCTGCGGGCCTGATAAAATCCGAGGACCCGACGGCGGGCCGAACCGCCCAGCTTAAGCCGCAGGCGCTGCCGGTAATGCCGGCGCCGGGGGGCTGCCAGCAGGGGCAACAGTGGCGGGTCCGGCTGTTTCAGGGCATGGGCCAGGGCGGTGCGGAAACTCTCCGTTTTGAAACGATCCTGGGCTTCGGCCGGCAGATGCTGCAGATGACAGCCCCCGCAAAGGCCGAAATGGGGGCAGGGTGGTACGACGCGGTCCGGAGACGTTTCCAGGACCTGGATCAGTCGAGCCCGGGAGTAATTTTTTTTCGTTTCCGTAAGT
>JALOOY010000218.1 GCA_025454185.1 Thermodesulfobacteriota bacterium | reverse complement strand
CAGCCGGACGGCGATCTCAGACAGGGGTTCCGGATCACGGGAAAGCTGCATGGTCAACTCGGCCTCCTCGGGGGTGAATAGTTTCTCGAGGATTCTGATTTCCACCCCGGTGGGGGTAGCCGGATATCCGGCCGGCAGGGTATCCAGAAAGGCGCGCAAACGTTCGAAAGTATCGCTCATTTATTTTCCCATCCTCCTTTTTTTGCCCATCAGGTCAGGAACGGTTTTTCCCCGTACTCCCGACAAAACTTTTTTGGGGAAGGGTTTTTCGTTAGACAAGTAAGGGCACTCCATCTGAATTTCCTGCCGAACTCCTCCCTCCGGGCAGATTGCCCTTGGCTGTGCGACTTTGTCAAGGATTGCGGGCATGATGGATTCCTCCAATCAGGCCTTGGGAAAAATAGCCCACTGTCCCGTTTCCAGCTTTTGATTGAAATCCTTCCAGAAGGCTTCGTCGTTCTTCTGCCAGTCGGCGCCGAAGCGGGCGTTGAAATAAACGCCCATTTTTTCGAAGAGCCTTTTCCAGCCGGGGGACAGCTCGTAGCGCAGGACATCCTCCAGGAAGGGGACGATTTCCCCTAATTTTTCCTTGGGCAGGTAGGCCCGGGCCCCCATTTCGATGGACCGTTTGAGGGCCTCGGGTGTCAGGGCATGGGCCGTGATCATGGCCACCGGAAAATGCCGGGTCACGGCAATTTTGAGCAGGTCGAAGCCGCGGACGCCCATGATATCCAGCGTGACGAGATCATAGGTGTAGGACAATAGATATTCCTGGGCTGTTTCGAAGGTGGTGGCCTGGTGGATGTGGCAGTTCCCGCAGGTTTCGGTAAGCTCTTCCTTCAAGATTTCCAGGACATCGGGTTCGTCATCCACCATCAAAATGACTTTTCCGGTTAAAATAGACTCTTCCATGGGCGTATCCTTTTCTATTCAAAATGTGGTCGGGGCGGGTGCCTGTCCCCAGGGAGGAGGGAGGCAGGAACGGTCCACATTTTGAATTATAGGCGCCATGCTCCGATCTTTCAAACAGATTTTTCTTGCGCCTCATCTCCGCTTGAAGTCACAGAGACCATTCATCAAAAACATGAAGAGGACGATCTTTTGAAACTTGCTGCGGCTGGAACTGCGGTGGAACTGCCATTCAAGAACAATACCCAAAGTCGCACTGCAAATTTGCTTTCCCAAGACATGGAAAAAGCACGCGGGACAAATCTCCCAATTCGGCAACGCCCAAGGCGTTGCCGTTTACCAAAAAAAACAAAAAAGGGTCGCCTTCAGGGGCAACCCTTTTTTGTTTTTTTGGTCGGGATGACTGGATTTGAACCAGCGGCCCCCTGAACCCCATTCAGGTGCGCTACCAGTCTGCGCCACATCCCGATAAAATACTATTATCACACAATGTCGGACTGTGTCAAGCTTTCGGTAAATGGCGTCCTGGAATTAAGCGGGATTATTTTGTTGAGGACTCCCTGGCGTAATCGACCATCCCCTGAAAATCCACCACCACCACCGGTTCGTTCCCGACGACCCAGGCGTCGTGGCCGGTAGGTAGCAGCGAAACGTCCCCGGGGCGGCAATCCACCTGAGTCCCGTCGTCCATGAGGACCCGCAAGGTTCCGGAAATATGGTATTGGAAGTGGGGGGCTTCACAGCTTTTGGTGTTTACCAGGGGCTTCACCGAATCAGACCACTTCCAGCCGGGTTGAAAGGTGGCCCGCCCGACCATGGCTCCGCCAATTTTCACGAGTTCCAGTTTGCCCTTGGGAAACAACCTTTCTTCATCGGGGTTATTCAGGCTTTTCACCTCTAATTTTTCCATGGTTCCTCCTTTGGAGAAAAAAGGGTTGGAAACAACGGCGAACGTCCCGTTTCAACCTGTAGTTTTTAGGGGTCAGCACGCGGCCTGCTTTGCTGTGGGACCCCAAAAAATACTACAATGTGGTATATATCTTAAAATCATGAAATATGATTGTCAAAGAAAAAACATGATTTCCTTGTTCTTGACAGAACAGGCACCTCCTTCTATAGTAGGCGAGTTTTAAATATGTCACCGATCGGTCGCCATTGAATAGCAACCTCAACAGCCAGGAACAACTGATCCGGGACGTGCTGGAGAAAGACCGCTGCAGCGCCTGCGGGGCCTGTATCGGGCTGTGCCCGTATTTTACCTTTTTTGAGGGTAAAGTAGTGGCCCTGGACCAGTGCAGCCTCAACGTTGGCCGCTGCAGCAGGTTCTGCCCTCATCTGCAGCCGAATGCCTCCCTGGCCGAGAATGAACCGGGTCGGGTGTTGGAACGCTGGATGACCCGCTCCCCGGTCCCGGGCCTCCGTAAGAAAAGCCAATACGGCGGGACGGTCACGGCCCTGATCCTGCTGGCCCTGGAACTGGATTGGATCCAGGAGGCGGTTCTGACCGGGGTCCGCCAGACCGGCGAACCGGAGGGCCGGCTCTGCCGGACCCGCAGCGAAGTGCTGGCCTGCGCCGGGTCCAAATATTCCGGGGCCGGGACGCTCTCCGTGCTGCAGCCCCTGCCGGAAACGGGCGGGGCGCTTCGCGGCGTAGTCGGCACGCCCTGCCAGATTACGGCCCTGGACAATATCCGGTCCTATGGCCTGGAACAAGGTCTTTTCGCGGATACCGTTTCCTTGAAAATCGGGCTATTCTGCACCTGGTCCCTCCCTCAGGGCCGGGTGCGGCAGGTCCTCTTGGAAAAAGGGATCAGGGATCCCGTTCTAAAATACGATGTCCCCCCGCCACCGGCCGAGGAATTTCTCATCCGGACCCGCAGAAAACAGTTTTCAGTTCCTCTGGCCGAGCTTCGATCCCTGGTCCCCCGTGGTTGTCAGGCCTGCGGCGACATGACCGCCGAAGCCGCGGATATCGCCGTGGGTTCCGCCGAGGGGGTCCCCGGCTGGAATACCGTGCTGATCCGTACGGAACGGGGACGGAATTTATTTCGAGAAGCCCGGGAGAAAAAGGCGCTCCAGGTCAAACCGCTGCCGGAGGCCAATTGGGAACACCTGCGGACGGCCGTGGCGAACAAGAAGAAGCGGGCCCGGACCCTGGTGGAAGGATAAAATGGTTGAGCCGGAAATCCAGTTACTGATGGGCAACGAGGCCATCGCCCGGGGGGCCCTGGAGGCGGGCGTTTCCTTTGCCGCCGGGTATCCCGGCAACCCTTCTTCCGAGATCATCGAGACCCTGGCCGGGGAGACCTCCCGCCAGCGCCTCTACGTGGAATGGTCCATCAATGAAAAAGTAGCCCTGGAGGCGGCGGCCGCGGCCTCTTTCTCCGGTCTGCGGGCCCTGGCCGCCATGAAGCAGAACGGGGTCAACGTGGCCTCCGATTTTATCACCAACCTGACCCTTTCCGGCACCGGGGCCGGGCTGCTGCTGATCACCTGCGACGACCCTTCGGGCATCTCGAGCACCAACGAACAGGACGCCCGCTTCATCGCCCGCCTGGCCGATCTGCCCCTCCTGGAGCCTTCCTCGCCCCAGGAAGCCCTGGAGATGACCCGCTGGGCCTTCGACTTGTCCGAAGCGCTGCAGAACCTGGTGGTGCTGCGCAGCGTCTCGCGGCTTTCCCACGCCCGTCAGAATTGCAGGGTGGGCGAATTGAACCGGGGCGCCTCCCGGCCCGTTTTCGACCTGAACCGGCTCTTCCATACCTTTCCGGTCACGGCCAAACACCAGATCATGCACGACAAACTTGCCCGGGCCGCGGCCGCCGGGAGCGCCTCGCCCTTCAACCGCTATGAAGGCCCCGCGGCCCCGGAATTGATCGTCGTTACCTGCGGGACCGGCTGGGATTACAGCCGCGAGGCGGTGGAGCTGCTGGGGTTGAAAGAACGGGTGGGGGTCCTCAAACTCGGCCTGACCTGGCCCCTGCCGAGCGGCTGGTTGAAACCCTTCCTTTTCCAATCGGCCCGGTTCCTGTTCATCGAAGAGGTGGACCCTTTCCTGGAAGGGGCCGTGATGGAATTCGCGGCCCAGATGGGACCGGAAATCGGGGCCAAGGAATTTTTCGGCAAAGGCAGCGGTCACATACCGGTTTGGGGGGAACAATCGCCGGATCGGGTCCTCCAGGCCCTGGGACGGATATTGCATGTCCCTTACGACCCGCGGGAGGCCTCCTATGAACAGAAGGCCTCTTCCTGGATCAAGGATCTGGTCCCGCCCCGGGAATTCGGGTTCTGCCCGGGCTGCCCCCACCGGGCCACCTACTGGTCCATCAAGAAGGCCCTGAAACTGGACGGCCGGAACGGCTTCGTGGCCGGGGACATCGGCTGCTACACCATGGGCATCTTCCCCACCGGTTTCATGCAGATCAAGACCGTGCACGCCATGGGGTCGGGCGTGGGACTCATGAGCGGCTTCGGGCAGCTCCAGCCCTTCGGCTTCTCGCAGCCGGTGATCTCGGTGGTCGGGGATTCCACCTTTTTTCATGCCGCCATACCGGCGGTAATCAACCTGGTCCACAACAGGGCCCGGGCCCTGCTGCTGGTGCTCGACAACCAGGCCACGGCCATGACCGGCTTTCAGCCCCATCCGGGTCTGGACACCAACGTGCTGAATCAACCGGCGCCGGCCATCGCCATAGAAGACCTGTGTGCTTCATTGGGGGTGTCGGTAGACGTGCTGGACCCCTATGAACTGGAAGTCAACACCCGGACCATCTACCGGGCCCTACAGGAGACCGAAGGGGTCCGGGTCCTGGTCCTGCGGCGTACCTGTGCCCTGGTCCAGGGCCGGGCGGGCGGTT
>JALOOY010000217.1 GCA_025454185.1 Thermodesulfobacteriota bacterium | reverse complement strand
CCCTTCCCGCACTTCGATGGTGGTCTCTTTCAAGACCGTAAACAGACGGTGTTCCAGGTCGATGTTCAGCACATCGGCCCCGCAGACCGCCGGGGTCCCGAACTGGCGGGCCACCACGGCGGCATGGCTGGTGGCCCCTCCGTGGCTGGTGAGAATGCCCTTGGAGGCGATCATGCCGTGCACGTCATCGGGTTTGGTTTCGGGCCGGACCATGATGACCGCCTTCCCCTCTTTGGCCCATTTTTCCGCCGTATCGGCGTCGAAGACCGCCAGTCCCACCGCCGCCCCCGGGCTGGCATTGACGGCCTTTTTAACCAGTCGTCTTCCCTCGATGCGGGCCTGTTCTTTGACGGCGCCGCTGAACTGGGGGTGCAGCAGCATATCGACCTGTTCGGGATTGACACGCATGATAGCCGTCTTCTTGTCGATCAGTTCTTCCCCGACCATGTCCACGGCGATTTTGATGGCCGCCCGGGCCGTCCGCTTGCCGTCCCGAGTCTGCAGCATCCAGAGTTTGCGGTTTTCAATGGTGAACTCCACGTCCTGCATTTCCCGAAAATGGCTTTCCAGCTTTTCGCAGATGGCCATGAACTCGGCAAAGGCTTCCGGCATATCCTGCCGCAGGTTTTTGATGGGGAGGGTGTTGCGGATACCGGCCACCACGTCTTCCCCCTGGGCATTGAGCAGATAATCCCCGTAGATTTCCTTGTCCCCGTTGACCGGGTTGCGGGTGAAGGCCACGCCCGTCCCGCTGGTCTCGCCCATGTTGCCGAAGACCACCGTCTGGATATTGACGGCGGTGCCCAGGTCGTGGCGGATACCGGTGGCATTGCGGTAATCCACGGCCCGTTTGCCGAACCAACTGTTGAACACGGCCCGGGTGGCCATTTCCAGTTGTTCGTACGGATCCTGGGGGAAATCCCGGCCCGTATAGGAGCGGATCTGCCCTTTAAAGTGGGCGGTGATGCGCAGCCAGTCTTCGGCTTCCAACTCCACATCCAGGCGCACGCCCCGGTCCTTTTTCATTTTGCCGATGAAATCTTCAAAGGGTTCATCCGGGACCCCCAGGACCACGGCGCCGAACATCTGGACCAGCCGCCGGTAGGAGTCGTAGACAAAACGCGGATTGCCGGTCAAGGCGATCAGCCCTTTGGCCGTCTCGTCGTTGAGGCCGATGTTGAGCACCGTATCCATCATGCCCGGCATGGAAAACTTGGCCCCGGAACGGCAGGACACAAAAAGGGGCCGCTGCGGATCGCCGAAGCCTTTGCCGGTCTTTTCCTCCAATTTGAGCAGGGCGGCCGTCTCCTGGTCCCAGAGGCCGGGAGGGAACTGGCGGTCGTGGGCCAGATAGGCGTTGCAGGCCTCGGTGGTGACGGTGAACCCGGGGGGCACCGGTATGCCCAGCCTTCTCATTTCGAAAAGATTGGCGCCCTTGCCCCCCAGGAGGGCCTTGACCTCGTCCCAGGCTTTCGGCTGGAGATAGGCTTCCACAGCTTCCAATTCGTTGAACATGTACACCCATTTTTTTTCGCTGGGTTCTCCGGCTTTTTTCCTGGTAGCTGCTTTCGTCATGGGCTGGCCCCCTTTTCGTGAAATTTGGAACTATCTCCAGCATAAAAATATTATAGGAATAAAAAATGCGCAAGCGGAAAAAGCAAGGGGCCTGATCCTGTCGAAAAGACTTTTGGCAGGAAGGCCCCGGGGGATTATCGGCCGCGGTTTATTTCATCCACCTGCCGGTTCAGGGTCCAAAGATCATAGAGATATCCCAGACCGAGCAGGCCCCCGGTCAAAAGGTAAATGATCCCTGACAGCCACTTGCCCAGGTACATCCGGTGGGCGCCGAACAGACCCAGAAAGGTCAGTAAGACCCAGGCGGCCGTGTAATCGACCGGGCCGGCCTGAAAACGCCTTTCGGCCTTGCGTTCGAGTCCGGGGATCAGAAAGAGATCGATCAGCCAGCCGAGGCCCAGGAGACCGAAAGTAAAAAAATAAACGGTCCCGGAAATCGGTTTGCCGAAGTAAAACCGGTGGGACCCGGTAAAGCCGAAGAGCCACAGGACATAACCTACGGATTTGAGATGGGTATCGTTGAGATCGGACATGACGCCATTCCTTTCGAAATTTGAAAAGTAATTATTAACGGTCTCATAAATAGAAATGACATCCGAGGGCTGGATTCTGGCCTGCGCCAGAATGACGGGAAAACTCCCTATCCAGGCATAGAGTCGTCACTCTGGCATGTAGTTAGCCAGGGTCCAGACATAGCCTTCGCCTGACATTTATGTCGTTTTAGTTATGTGACCATTAATATCAATAATCAATAGGTAATTTCTAAATGGTTCTGTGAAGAAATATCCGGTCCATTCCCGGCTTCATTATTTATGACGAAGGTTGACAAGGCAAGGGATAAATTTTTATAGTAATCGAAATTCTGATTTCAACAGGGGGTTGAAATGGCTGAAAACATCCTGCTGCCCATTGCCAAGGCTGAGGAAGAAATAGCGCTGCTGGCCGGCATGGCCAACCGCCACGGCCTGGTGGCCGGGGCCACGGGGACCGGGAAAACGGTGACCCTGCGGACCCTGGCCGAACAATTCAGCCGGGCCGGGGTGCCGGTTTTCCTGGCTGATATCAAAGGAGACCTTTCGGGGCTGCCGCTGCCGGGAGGAGAAAATCCCAAAGTGGCGGAGCGGGTGCAGCAGTTGGGCCTGGAGGGATTTGCTTTCCAGGGCTTTCCGGTAGTGTTTTGGGATGTATTCGGGGAACAGGGGCATCCGGTGCGGACCACGATCTCGGAAATGGGGCCATTATTGCTGGGGCGGATCCTGAATTTGAACGAAACCCAGAGCAGCATCCTGACCATGGCCTTCAAGATCGCCGACGACAACGGGCTGCTCCTGCTTGATTTCAAGGACCTGCAGGCCATGGTCCAGTTCGTGGGCGACCAGGCGGATCAATTCAAAACCCAATACGGCAACATCTCCAAGGCCAGCGTCGGGGCCATTCAGCGCAACCTGTTGACCCTGGAGCACGAAGGCGGCGGGCGTTTCTTCGGGGAACCGGCCCTGGACATCCAGGATTTTATTCAGACGGACGGCGGCGGTCGGGGGGTGATCAATATCCTGGCCGCCGACAAACTCATGCAGGCGCCCAAGGTCTATGCCACGCTGCTGCTCTGGATGCTTGCGGAATTGTTCGAGCAGCTCCCCGAGGTGGGGGACCCGGAAAAGCCGAAGCTGGTCTTCTTCTTTGATGAGGCCCACCTCCTTTTCGAAGACATCCCCAAGGCCCTGCAGGACAAGATCGAGCAGGTGGTGCGGCTGATCCGCTCCAAGGGGGTGGGGGTCTATTTCGTCACCCAGAATCCCCTGGATATCCCCGAGGAGGTCCTGGGACAGTTGGGAAACCGCGTCCAGCACGCCCTGCGGGCCTTTACCCCCAGGGACCAGAAGGCCGTCCGGGCCGCGGCCGAGACCTTCCGGGCCAATCCCGGGCTTCCGGTGGCTGAAGTGATAACGGAACTGAAGGTGGGGGAGGCCCTGGTATCCGTTTTAGACCGGAAGGGCGCCCCGACCCCGGTGGAGCGGGCCTTCATCCATCCGCCCCAAAGCCGGCTGACCCCGCTCACCCCCGAGGAGCGTTTCGGGATCGTCCGCGGGTCGGTCCTTTACGGGCATTATGAAAAGGAAGTGGACCGGGAATCGGCCTATGAAAAATTGAAGGTCCGGGCCGAAGAAAAACAGGCAGAAGTCCGGGCCGCCGCAGCGGAAAAAGAGCGGGGAGAAGAAAAACCTTCGGAGGTCACTAAAATCGTCGGCGCCATGGCCAAAAGCGCGGCCCACGCCATCGGCAGCCAGATCGGTCGCCAGATCATCCGCGGGGTGCTGGGTTCGCTTTTCGGCAGTGGAAAAAAATAAAAAATCTCCACCGCAAAGGCACAAAGGGCGCAAAGAATTCTAATTTTCATAAAATCAGAAAACCGATTTTATGAAATCCCGCCTCGGCTGAGACCAACCCTGCGGCGGAACGCCGATCAAAAAATGTTTTTCTTTGCGTCCTTTGAGCCTTTGCGGTGATCATTTATTCCAGGAGGGTCTGGACTTCGTCCGACAGTTCGTCCGTATCCCCCGGCGCCAGGGGAAAGTGTTCGGCCAGCAGGTCGCCGGCCTCCCCGATGGCCTGGACCAGGGCCTGACCCGCCCGCCCCTCTTTCAGACCGCCGGACACCTGCCGGGCAAACTGATTCAGCTTCTCCTGTTTTATCTTTTCGTAAATTCCCTGGTCGGCCAAGACCCAGACCTTGTGCTCCAGCAGGGAGAGAAAGAATAGCACCCCCGTGTTCCCGCGGGTCCTATAGAGGCCCTTTTCATAAAAGGCCTGCAAGGCCCGACGGCGGACCGCACTCTCTTTGCGCCGGGCGCCGATAAAAGGAGTTTTCAGGAACGGCGTTTTTTTGAACAGGATGAACAGAGGGAAGGCAAAAAGAAAGTGCAGAGGGATCAGAAACCAGATCTGACCGTGGAACAAAAACAGGGTCAGGATAAAAGACAGGAATCCTCCCATCAGGATCGCCCCGAGAAACTCACCCTCGGGGTAAGGGTCGCTCTGCTCGACCAAAATTACCGCCACCTCTCCCATGGTCCGTTTCTCGACGGCTTTAATGGCCCGGCTGATTTCTTCCTTTTCCTGTGCGCTGAAAAATCGCTCCGCGTTCACTTATTCCCTCAATTTATGCTTGCCTTTGTATAACTATTCGCGTTTCTACCTTAACCAGCAACCAGCAACCAG
>JALOOY010000216.1 GCA_025454185.1 Thermodesulfobacteriota bacterium | reverse complement strand
ACCCAGGGGCTGACTTTAGCCGACGTTCTTCGGGATACCGTTCGGGAAACCTTGGATAAATGCCTGGGACGGACAGAAGGTCGCAAGGCAAGACGTCGAGCCGTTTAATGACATTTTGAGGCGTGGCATGCGTATTACGGCAAGTAGACCTAACGTCCCATCCGTCGAAAAAATTAAAGTTACCAGAGATGCATTGCAGGTTGATTTAAACGATGGGAGAACGATCTCTGTGCCGCTGGCTTGGTTCCCGCGTCTTCAGCAGGCAAATGCTGAAGAAAGAAACAACTGGAAGCTGATTGGTAAAGGACAGGGAATCCACTGGCCGGATATCGATGAAGACATCAGCGTCGAAGGCTTGCTGGCCGGGAGACCTTCCGGAGAAAGCCAAGCCTCCTTCAAAAAGTGGCTGGAAGGTCGGTCTGCCCGAATGGGACGAAGGCCAGCTTCAAGGGTCAGCCTGAGCGGGTAGCCCGCGTTTAGTTGAGGGAAATCAGTTACAGGAAGCAGCAATGAAAGAGACCACCATTCCAATGAAAGTCACTTACACTGTAGCTCATAAAGGGCAATTTTACTTTAATATCCATAAGATTATCTAAACGAGGCCATATTGAACCTCGAGCAGCATCTTTATTTCCCAATCGTTTTTGCAGGAAGCAATGGCCTTGATATAGGGCAGGTGGTGGGCCCGGTTGGGGCTTTGGGTATATAATTCCAGATCCGCGATATATTCCTCCGCGTAATCCTTCAGCGCCTCCACCATGTCTTCCAACGCCTCTTCGGCCGTGGGCAGTTCGGTGACCAGATCCAGTTCGGGGCAATAGGCACAAACGGACTGTTCATCCCGGGCCAGGATTACGGTCAGTCTTTTTTCAAAAGTCAGGATCCTTGGAACGGAAAGGGGCTTTCTTAAGCCGGCGGCCTCCGGACTGTTCAACTCCATTGGGTCTCCCTTCAACCGGTTTTTTAAGGATTATAGGCTTAAATGAGTTTAAAGTCAAAGTAGGGCTGGGGGGTTATTCCGGGAAAGGTGGATCCGCTGCGTTCGATCCACCCTACATGGGCTACCTCGTCTGAATTTTTTCGATGGGGCGAGGTTGAGGAAACAATAAAATTGGGGGGATATTCGAGCTTCACCCACCCCCCGGCGTTCGGCTGAGCTCACGCCGAAGCCCCCCTCCCGTCAAGGGAGGGGGAGAAAAAAACGGCGAGGGGGATTAATTCAGGGAGTTGAATATAACGGTTATGCTTCCTGTTTTTTCTGCTTCAGGGCCGCCACGATCTTTTCCGGGGTGATGGGCAGGTCCCGGATGCGCACGCCCACGGCATCGAAGACGGCATTGGCAATGGCCGGGGCCGTGGGCACGCAGCCGGGTTCGCCGATGCCCTTGGCGCCGAAGGGGCCGGCCGGGTCGTCGGTTTCCACCACGATGGCCTTGATGGGCACCTTGTCTTTGGCCGTGAGCATTTTATAGTCCCGGAAATTGGGGTTCATGACCTCGCCCTTGTGCAGGATGAGCTGTTCGCTCAGGGCATAGCCGGCGCCCATGGTGATGCCGCCGTAAACCTGCCCTTCCAGCAGCAAGGGATTGATGGCCCGGCCCACGTCGTGGGCGGCCACGTAGTTCAGGATCTTTACCTTGCCCGTCTCCGGGTCCACCTCCACTTCCACGCCGTGGGCCCCGTAGGCGTAGGCCATGGACATGTTGCCCTTGAATTCCCGGTCCAGGTTGTCGTTCAGCGGGTCGTAGAAATAATCGCCCATGATCATGGTGCCCTGGGGGCTGTAGTGGGCCTTGCGCAGGACCTTCTCCAGGGAAAGGGAGCGGTCCGGGCTGCCCTTCACAAACACTTTACGGTCCTTTAGCACCAGGTCGGCCGGGTTGGCCTCCATCTCCTTGGCGGCGATTTCCAGGATCTGGTCCTTGACCTTGCGGGCCGCCCCGCGGGCCGAGTTGCCGGCCACGAAGGTGGTGCGGCTGGCGTGAACCCCCACGTCCCAGGGGCAGACGTCGGTGTCGTTGTTGATGATGTTCACGGCCTCGATGCCCAGCCCCAGCTCTTCGGCCACGATCTGGGCGATGACCGTCTCCGAACCCTGGCCGATCTCGCTGGCCCCGGTGAAGACGTCCACCCGGCCGTAGTCGTCCATCTTGATCATGGTGCCGCAGCCGTCCGATTTGTAGACCCGGGCCCCGCCGCCCACGTGGATCAGAGAGGCGATGCCCACGCCGCGGTTCTTCTGCTTGCCCCGTTTGCCCTGCCAGTCGAGTTCCCGGGCCACGGCCTCCAGGCAGTCCCGGTGGCCGCAGGAGGTGATCTTGAAGCCCTGGGGTGTGTTTTCCCCGGGGGTGTTGCCGTTGATCAGCCGGAATTCATAGGGATCGATGCCGGCCTGACCGGCCAGGACATCCAACTGGCTTTCGATGGCGAAGGTGGCCTGGGGGTTGCCGTAGCCGCGCATGGCCTGGCTGTAGGTGTTGTTGGTATAGACGCATTTGGCGATGTAGCGGATGTTCGGCACCTTGTAGAGCGAAGAGATGGGCATCATCATCACCGAGGGAGTAGTGGCCCCCCAGGAGGTGTAGGCCCCGTTGTCGAGGATCATGGTCATGTCCCGGAAGGTGAGGCGCCCCTCCTTGGTGCAACCCTGGGCGATGTCGATGATGGCCGGCTGGCGGGTGGAGGTGGCCTGGAATTCCTCCTTGCGGTCGAAGAGGATCTTTACCGGTTTCCGGGCGGCCCGGGCCAGCAGGATGGCGATGTACTCGTAGGCGTAGGTGTCGAGTTTGCTGCCGAAGGCCCCGCCGATGAAAGTCTGGATGATGCGCACCCGGGAATCGGGCAGGCCCAGGGCCTTCAGAAATTCCAGGTAGTCTTTCTGGGCCAGCGAAGGGATCTGGGTATTGCTGTACATGGTCAGGTTCTGGCGCAGGTCGAAATCGGCGATGCAGCCGCTGGTGCCCAGGCAGCAGTGGGTCACCCAGGTGACCTGGTAGCGGTCCTGGGCCACGAAGTCGGAAGCCTTCCGGGCCTCCTCCACGTCCCCGCAGATCAGCTTCCAGGGCAGCTTGAGCAGATTGGATTTATGGGCCTCGTGGATCAGGGGAGCGCCTTCCTGGAGGGCCTCCTCCGGGTCGAAGACCGTGGGCAGGGGGCTGTAAGTCACCTCGATCAGGTCCAGGGCCTCCTGGGCCGTCAGGGGATCCACGGCCGCCACGGCGGCCACTTCATCGCGATAGGACCGGACTTTGCCGGCTTTCAGCGGCGTGTTGTCTTTATAGAAGCCGAATTTGACTGGCGGAAGCTGCTCTCCGGTCAGGACCGCCCGCACGCCCGGCAGCTTCTCGGCCTTGGAGGTATCGATGCGGACGATCGTGGCATGGGGATACTTGCTGTAGAGGATTTTCCCGTACAGCATGCCCGGCAATTTCATGTCCTGGATATAACGGGCCCGGCCCGTTACCTTGTCCAAAGCATCCCGCTTGGGAATGCGCTGACCGACTACCTGTAATTCTTCCATAGGTTTTTCCTTTAATTCACGGGATCATTTGAAAAATGGTTTAGGTCGTCATTCCGGCCTGAGCCTTGTCGAATGGCCGGAATCCAGGGAGCACGGATCCATTCCCCCCTGGATGCCGGTTTTCACCGGCATGACGAGGCGCTGCTGGGCTTCACCCAGAGTGATCCAGGCCTTCTTTTTTTCAGCTTATACGTTGTCAAAATTACAAAATTCTATACTTAGATTTCCCGGCTATGTCTCGCGGACAACATATTCGACTTCCTTTTCTTCGAACGCACTCAGCGATTGCACCGCCTGAATGATCTGCGTGTAGCCGGTGCAGCGGCAGAAGTTGCCGGCCAGGGCTTTGCGGATCTCGTCCTCCGTCGGGTGGGGATTTTCATCCAGCAGGGCCTTGGCCGAGAGGATCATGCCCGGCGTACAGAAACCGCACTGGACGGCCCCATGCTGAATGAAGGCCTCCTGCAGGGGGTGCAGGGTCCCGTCCGGCAAAGCCAGGCCCTCGATGGTGGTAACCGAAGTTCCCTCCGCCTCCAGTATGGGGAACAGGCAGGCGTTGACGGCCTTGCCGTCGATCAGCACGGTGCAGGCCCCGCATTCGCCCTGCCCGCAGCCTTCCTTGGTGCCGGTCAACTCCTCCCGGTCCCGCAAGTATTCCAACAGGGTCCAGTGGGGTTCCACCAGGGCCTCGTGGGGATGTCCGTTCAAGACAAATGAGATTTTTTCCATAATAATGATTTTCTCCTAAATGATCAGGGAAGCCCCTAATACAGATACGTAACTCCAATAATTAATAATCAATAATTAATTGTTAATTATTAATTATTGTATTTTGAAACTCCTTGGCCATTTGACGACCGATTGCCGTCATGATGATTGTACCCTAGTCATTACTTTCAGCCCCGCCCGCCGCAGCAGCACCTCCACCATCTCCCGCCGGTACCAGGCCCGGCCGCGGATGCTGTCCCGGACCTTGGTTTCCTTGGCGGCGATCTTGCCGGCCTCGGTTAGCGTGGTTTCGTCGATGGCTTTGCCCTGCAGATATTCCTCGGCCAGCAGGGCCCGGATCGGGGTCGGGGCCGCCACGCCCAGGCCGATGCGGGACTTGAGGCAGGTTTTCCGGTCTTCGGCCAGGGCCAGGTACAACCCCACCCCGAGCAGGGGCAGCTCCATGGCCTCCCGCCGGGTGTGTTTCCAATAGGCGCTGCCGCTTTGGGGCAGGAGGGGCGGGATAAAAAACTCGGTCAGGATCTCCCCCGGTTCCATCAGGGTCTGCCCC
>JALOOY010000215.1 GCA_025454185.1 Thermodesulfobacteriota bacterium | reverse complement strand
GCCACTTTCCTCTTGGTATAGCCGATATTGCCGATAGCCGCCACCGGGGACAGGTCCTGGAGCAGGCGCAGGATATTATAGTCGATCACCTCGGCGATCCGGCCCAGCCCTTTGAAAATATGGATCCCCTTGCCGTTGGCCACGGCGATGCCCGTGCTGGCCTTGCCTCGGTGTTGGCAGGCCCCGGTAGCCAGGTAGGTCTTGTTTACCAGTTCTTTATCGTTTATTCCGTATAAACCGACGATACCGTCCATGTTTACCCTTCCGCGGGATGGATTTAACCAAATGATTTCTGGTATATTATCTTGTACTGTCCCATAACAGCATTTTCGAATTTCGGATTTCGAATTTGACTTGGGTTTATCCTCAAAAAACCTTCACCCGTATACCTGCAGTCCTTCGACCCTGCCCTCCCCGAACCGGCTCAGCAGTTCGGCCGCCAAAGCCAACCCCTCGCGGATCGCTTCCGCTTCAATGCCCGGCACGGCATAGGCGTACAGCAGGACCCGACGGGTAGCGGCGGAAACCCGGGTTTTCTCATCCGCCCCCTGGCAGAGCACGCAGACGATTTCCTGCTCGTCCCGCAGGACGATTTCCCGGTCTTTCGTTACAAATTCCCGCCGGCCCAGGCCGAGGCAGCTTTCGCCCGCCCGAGCCACGTCCAGGGTCAAGGCCCCCTCAAACCGGTCGCAATCGGCGGCCGCCACCAGGATGCCGGCGCACATCTCGGCGATGAAGTGGGCATCCACCACCAGGTTGTAGCGGGGGAAGCCGCTGTTCACCGTCCGCTTCAAGTGTTTGGTCAACGGACAGTCGTACCCGAAGGACCGGAAAAACCGGTCATAGGCCTCGATGCGGGCGGTGATCGCCGCCAGGGTCTCTCGTTTGCGCATTTTCCGCAGAAGCTTATGCTTGGCCTCGTCGAAACCCGGCGGGTTTTCCGGGTTGCGACATTCACTGACCAGGGTCCAGCCGAAAGCCAGCCCGGGATAGGCCTCCCGGTAGGCTTCGGAGACGGAAAAGAACGCGGAGGGGTTCATGGGTGCTTCTTAATACAGCATTCTATAAGTTGGGCAACGTAAAAGCTGAAACAAAAATGAAGGGCTTGACCAGTTCGGCAGCACCTCGTCAGGCCCCTTCGATAAACTCAGGGCCCTGAGCCTTGTCGAACGGCCGGCATCCGGGAGAGTCCCATCCCTTTCCCACCTGGATCCTGGCCTGCGCCAGGATGACGGCCCACCGAACGTCGTCATGCTGGTGAATACCCTTCGTTAGGCCGGTGCCCTGAGCCTTGTCGAACGGCCGGCATCCCTATTCGATGTTCGATGTTGGACGTTCGATGTTCGTCTTTATTATCGGCTCAGGCCCCTCAGCCGATCTTCACCACCCAGCCGTAGGGGTCCGGCTTCTGTCCGTACTGGATGCCGGTGATCTCGTCATAGAGCCGCTGAGCCAGCGGCCCGGTTTTGCCGTCGGCCACCGGTATCACCCGGTCCTGATAGCCGATCTCGCCCACCGGAGAAATGACCGCCGCCGTGCCGGTGGCGAACATCTCCTTTAGGCGGCCGTCCTCAGCGGCCTGGATCACCTCATCGATGGTAATGGGCCGTTCGTTTACCGTGATTCCCCATTCCCGGGCCAGAAAAAGGACCGAGTCGCGCGTCACCCCGGGCAGGATGGTTCCGGCCAGGGGCGGGGTGATCAATTCTTCGCCGATCCGGAAAAAGATGTTGCTGGTACCCACCTCCTCCACGTATTTATGCTCGGCGGCGTCCAGCCACAACACCTGCGTAAAACCCAATTCCTGGGCCCTGGTGGCGGCATAGAGACTGGCGGCATAGTTGCCGCCGGTCTTGGTTTCCCCCACGCCGCCCCTGGCGGCCCGCACATAGGACTTGGTCACATAGATGCGGGTCGGACTGAACCCTTCCGGGTAATAAGGTCCCACCGGACCGATGATGATAAAAAAGAGGTAGCGGCTGGACGGTTTGACGCCCAGGGCGGCCTCGGTGGCGATCATGGTGGGCCTGATGTACAGGGAGGTGCCGGGCGAGGAAGGAATCCAATCCCGGTCCAGCAGAATCAGCGTCTTCATGCCCTCCAGGAACAATTCGGGGTCCGTCTCGGCCATGCACAGGCGCCGGGCCGATCGGTTCCAGCGTTCGATATTCTTATCGGGCCGGAACAGGGCGATGGTCCCGTCAGTCCAGCGGTAGGCCTTCAAGCCCTCGAAGATCTCCTGGCCGTAATGGAGGACCATGGCCGAAGGGTCCAGGGACAGGGGCCCGTAGGGCACGATCCGGGGATTGATCCAGCCCTGCCCTTTTTCATAATCCATGAGAAACATGTGGTCCGTAAAATACTTGCCGAAACCCAGTTCGGCCTCGCTTTTCGGCCTCGCTTTTCGGCCGATGGTTGAAGATTTGGTGATGGAAATTTCCATGATCCGTCATTCCTCCGAAAGGCGTTTTCTTCTTTTCTTATCACTAATCAATTTAAATATCCACTACTTCCCGCAATATTTTTATTGGTAGGTCCATGATTTCCTCCCCAGTTGAAATTTTCCGGGAAATAGCTTATAGTATAATTTGAAAAGGCCTTAAAGGCCTTTTACTATATAATCGAGGAGCCGAAACCGATGACCCACCCTGAAGCCGGCCCGCCGCCGGATGAGAAAGGCGATTACTTCATAGCCGAAATGGAAGACGGACAACTGGTCATGCACCCCTTCTGCAAATGCGGCACTCCCTTGGATGAGCACTACTATTGCGAAAAATGTGCCCGCCAGTGCCTCTGCACCGACATCATCTGCCAGGATGAGACCACTTTTCGCTTTGTGCAGGACAACCCGCCTTTTAAGAAATTCCGGTTTTTTCTGGCCAAAAAGTAAGGAATACAAAATATGGAAGAAAATAAACCCGCCATCAGACCCGCCGCCCGCGGTGAAGCCATCATGCCCATCCACGGCACCTTCAATTTCCAGTGCGGACCGGGTGTGTCCTGTTTCACCAACTGCTGCGGTGACGTAACCATTTTCCTGACCCCTTATGACATCCTGCGCATGAAGAACAAGCTGGGCTTGTCCTCCGAAGATTTCATCGATCAGTACACCTTGCCCATGACCGGCAGCGATTCCGGCCTGCCCGTCTTTGTCCTTAAGATGGGCGACGGCCCGGGCAAACGCTGCCTCCTGGTGGACCCCAAAGCCGGCTGCCGCGTTTATGAGGAAAGGCCCTGGGCCTGCCGCATGTACCCCCTGGACAGCCGGGAAAGCGAGGAAGCCGAGGCGGAAGGAGAAGAAGAATTTTTCGTTACCGCCGATCCGGAAAAATGCCGGGGGCTGCTGGAGGAAAGGGCCCTCACCCCCGCCGAATGGGAAAAAGAACAGGGGCTGGACGAATACAAGGAAATCGAAGCCCTGTTCAACGAAGTGACCTCGGCCCGGCGGGTCTGGGGGGACCATAAACTGGACGGCAAGGTCCAGAACATGGTCATCCTGGCCTGCTACAACACGGAACGGTTTCGTAAATTCGTTTTCGAAAGCAACTTCCTGAAGCTCTTTGACCTGGACGATGACCTGGTGGAGAAAATAAAGACCGATGACATCGAGCTGTTGAAACTGGGCTTCAAATGGCTGCAGTTCGGATTATTGGGACGTTCCACCATCCCCGTGCGGGAGGAAGTCATCCGGGCCAAGGAAAAGGAGCTGGGCATCTCGCTGCCCAAGGACGACGGCCTGCGCCGCCAGTCTCCGGGACCGGCCGGAGCCAAATAGGACCGTCCATGGCCATCGCTACCGGTCCTTTCCAGTACCTGGAAGACAAGACCTTTTCCTTCGCCTGCCATGCCGGGTTGGCCTGTTTCAACGAGTGCTGCCGGGACCTCAAGCTGGTCCTGACCCCCTACGACATCCTGCGGCTCAAGAAACACCTGGGTCTGTCCTCCCTGGATTTCCTGGACCGCTACGTGGACATCGAGACCGGGGCCCATAACAACTTTCCCGGGGTCTTTCTGAAAATGAACGAAGAGGAGGGCCGGCCCTGCCCTTTCGTCACTCCGGCCGGCTGTCGGGTCTATCCCGACCGGCCGGGGGCCTGCCGCACCTACCCCATCGGCCGGGGATCCTCGAAGACCCAGGGGCAGCCCGCCACCCGGGAGATTTTCTTTACCGTCCGGGAAGACCACTGCCGGGGCTTCGCAGAACCCCGGTCCTGGTCGGTGGACACCTGGATGGCCGACCAGGGCCTGGTGCCCTACAACTACTTCAACGACCTCTGGATGGAGATCATCACCCACAAAGGTTCCCTGGGGCCTGAGACAACCTGGACCAATTCCGTCTCTTTGTTTCGAAAACCCGCTTCCTGGAGCGTTTCGAGGTCCCGGCCCCCCTGGAAAAACAAATTCGGGAGGACGACGAAGCCCTGCTGCGTCTAGCCCTGCAATGGTTGCGCTTTGCCTTCTGGGGAGAACCGACCCTGAAACTGAAAGAGGGCGACAGCGGAAAGGAAGCCTGAACGATGTCCGACACCTGCCCCGGAGAAAAATACAAAAACGGCCTGACGGCTTCTTCCGAATGCGAAACCGTCAAGGAAGAGGTGATACGCGAAAAAATTCTGCAGATGCTTTTGCGGGAAAAAGGATTTAAACCGGACGATCTCGAGGTGGACATACCCTATGAATTTGAGTCCGGGGCGGACCGGGTTCAATCCCGGGCCTCGATCATCATCCGTTTGGAGGGCCGCCGGGTGGTATTGATCAAATGCGGGGCCGGATCGATCCTGGCCCGGGAACGGCCCACCTTGTCTCTGGCCCGGCTCCTGGACGCCGTCCAGATCCCTCTGACGGTGGTGACCAACAGCGAGGATGCCACCCTGTTGAACACCCTGAACGGAGAGACCCTGGCCTGCGGCCTGGGGGCCATCCCCACCAGAACGCAGGCACTGGACCGGTTAAGAGACCTGGAATTTATCCCTGTCCCGGAAAAACGCCGCGAAATGGAAAAGCGGATCCTCTCCGCCTTTGAGGCCTTGGGTTTGCACGGCGAATGCCACTAAAAAATTATTGGCGACCGGGCCGACGGCCATCCGGTCGCCAATAATTTTTTAGATACGCAGGTTGGGTTTCGTTGCACTTCACCCAACCTGCCCCTTTAACCAGAATTTATAAAAATATGGTATAATAATTTATAGTATCCAGCATCCAGTATCCAGCATCCAGCCTACCGCCGCCCCATATACCCCTGCCTTCCCCGGATCAGATTGTCGATCTCGTTTCTGTTTTTCATCATGAAATCCAGAATTTTTTTGGAGTGGACCGCCAACTGGGCGATGTCCCGGGCCTTGATTTCCTCGGGGTTGAAGAGGAGTTCGTTGCGCTGGAGGTAAGAAACGATGGCGTCTTCGGCATCCAGTTCTACGGAAAATCTATTGCGCAAAAATTCCAGCCAGGTGGCGAATTCCCGTGAATGGTCCAGATGCTCGGCCGGGATGCCCACTTCCAGGCTCAGTTGGTTATGGGCCCCCGGAGGAAACCCGGACCCTTTGAAATAGTCCAGGATGTGCGCTATCTGATGGATCAGATTGGAATCCTGGATTTTAGGGGTCAGTGCCAGATAGACCTGGTCGGGGTCGGCCTCCCGGGTCTTGGCGGGGTTGACCAGGATCCCGGCGCTGCCGTTCAGGGCCTCCCTGGGAATTTCCTGGCCGGAGACCCCCAGATTCCGGTAGGCCTCCAGGTCGATGCACTTTATGCCCGGCAGTCCGTCCAGGATCCCTTCCTGGACCAGGGCCGTGATCATTTCCCGGGAGCGGCCGTAGCGGACCTCCGGCAGGGCGCAGATCTTTTTCCCCGCCTCCGGGTCCAGGGTTTCACTCTTTCTCAGGTAGAGTTCCCCTTCCCGCCCCAGGTGGCATTTCTTGAATTTCTTACCGCTGCCGCAGGGGCAGGGATCGTTCCGTCCTACCTTGGTCAGATCGTCCACCGCTTAGTCCTCGATAATATCGCACTTCAAGGCCTCATAGGACCAGACCGGTATGGGGCCCGTCTCCCCGTTTTCCGGGTTGTAGCGGTGCCGGTACGAGGCGTTGGCCTTTACGGTCTTCATGGTCCAGTCCCAGCCCCGCACGAAATAACCGCATTCGTCATTGAAACAGATGTATTGAAAGGGGGAGCCCCAGGTGGAGGCATCCGGCGTCTTCCACTTTTTCATCTTCTGCCCACAGTGGGGGCAGATGGTCTTGCTTTCGTCGATCTGCATAAGCATCCTTTCTAATGAATTCAGTCTTGCCAAACCCCCATGCTCGGGGCGAGCCCCCATAAAACATGAAAATTTGTTCGGTTGTCATCCTGGCGAAAGCCAGGATCCAGGGCAGTAAGAGTCTTGGGTTACCTGGATGCCGGATCGAGCCCGTCATGACGGCGAAAGGCAAAGGCGAAAAGCACTAACGTGCTCTGAAAGATTAATAGTACACCAACCTCTTGTCAAGACCCGGGGTAAGATTCAGTCCGGCGAAGGGGCGCCCAAGTTAACTCCATTCCAGGAGCCCCCGACGGCGGTATTCCTCCCGGACCTGGGGACCGACCGTCAACACGCCGTACCCGGTCCACCACCAGCTATGATGTCCCGCCAGCCTGTCTTTTTGGGCCTCCCAATGGATCATCCGGTAAACGCCCAGACGGCCCATGGTTTCTTTTTGGAGCGCAATCCCTTCCCGCTGCAAGAATTCCTCGAAAGCCGGCTGGTCCCGGGTTTCCAGGACGAACCCGAGATCGGGTCCCCATTCCACTACGCGTGAGGGGGGCCAGCGGGTCAGAGCGGGCTCGGTAAAAGGACGGATGGTCCGGAGGCGACGGCCCGGATGCCGACGCAACTGCGCGCTGATCCAGCGGCCGGCATAAACTTTTCTCAGTCCCCAGGCCTTGATCTGCTGCCGGAGTTGGTCGAGGGGATATTCGGCCGATAGCAGGGGTCCCCGATCCTCGAAGAGGAACACCTCCCCCACGGTCCAGGGCAGCCCGGGCCTCAGGTTAACGGCGCTGATTCTTATGAATCGGGCTGTCCGGGCCGGAAGGCGGCACTCCCAACGATAGCCGAGTTCCCAGTAATAAAGCCGCGGCCCGTCCCAATAATAAAAATCCATGGGGGCTTCCGAGTGCACGACCTTCCAGGATCGGCCATCCAGGCTGGTTTCCAGCCGGAAGCGCAGCGGGTAATTGCCGTGTTGCGCCGGACGGTTCTGGATCCTGATCAGCCCCAGGGTGTAGACCCCTCTCAGGTCGATGGTCAGGGCGGCCCACTCCTCCCCGGGGCCGGGATGGCTCCAGTAGGTATCCAGATTTCGATCCAGGACCCGCGGGACCTCCTGCGGCGCAGGCGAGGCGGTAACGGTCAAACGGTCCCGGGGAATTTCGCTGTATTCCCGATCAGGAGGTGGGCGAAAATTTTGGAAAAGGCGATAGCGGCCCAGGTCTTCCACGGTGCTCTCTCCGCCGATAATCCGCAAGGTCGGCTCCAGGGGCTGGTCGGGCGTGTTGAGGTGGGCCGCCCCGGGTTCTCTTTCCAGGATCTCTTCATAGGGCGGATAGCGCTCCATCATGGTCCGGGAGGAAATGATGCCTTCCCCCGAATAGAAATTGATGATTTCCGAGCCGGGATCCGTGCCGGTATAAACATGCCGGACCTGCCGTTGCCTCAACTGGGAAATGATTTCCAGGTATTCCCGGGCCCGGGCTTCGGCCAAGGGGGCCTGGCGTCCCACCCATTGCCAGGTGACCACCCCCTGTATCAGAAACAGCAAAACCAGCAGGACCGCCGCCCCCACCCGGAGCGCTCCCCGGCTGCGCAGCACCGATAAACCCAGGACGTGGGGGTAAAAGGTGGCCAGCGGAAAAAAGTATTGGGGTGAATTGCGCTGGATATGGCTGCTGCTGATCAGCACGGCGGCGAAGACGAAAAACAGTAATCCCAAAAGAAAGGCGGAAGATATTTGTGACCAGGTTCTCCGCCGAAAAAGATGGTAAAGGTCGCCGCGAAAAGTCCAGAAGAACACCAGGGTCCCCGTCAGGTAGATGACGGCCCCATAAATAAGGAACCCCGGGTGGAGATCGCCCCAAAGATGCAGATCCAGAAAATAATGGATCCGCTGAAAAACAAAAAGATCCAGGCCCTGCAGTACATTTTCAAGGGAATACCCGGCCCCCATTCCCAGGACCTGGGATTGAGGGTCCAGCCCGTAGTAAAGAAAAAAAGGCAGGGCCCCCAGGAAAAAGAGCGGGATGGTAACGGTAAAACCCCAGAGAGCTCCCTGAAACCGGTCTTTCAACAAGACCCATAAGGCCACGGCCAGCAAGTAATAGATCATCAGGGGGGTCGTCCACCAGCCCAGACCGCCGATGATACCCAGGGAACCGTAGGAGAGCAATCGGCTTCGGAATCCGGTGCTGCGAACCGACTCCAGGGCCAATAGGAGCAGGATGGTCCCCAGCAGGGGGGCGGCCATATACCCCCCATGGGGCATCAGGCTGTATTCGGAAAACCGGACCGGGGATAGCGCGCACCAGGCCAGGGCCAGCAGCCCCACCGCCGGATTGAAAATTTTTTTAGCCAGGACAAAAAGGCTGAGGCAAAACCCGGTAAAGAGGCTGAGGGGCGCCAGGTGGATGGTCCAGGAATTTAGGCCGAAGAGCAGGAAGAAAACGGCATGGATAAAGGCCTCCAGACTGCCGAACCAGTTCTGTCCGTAATAGAACAGGGGAAATTCCCCCTGCTCCAGGATGTGCTTGGCCATGAGCAGGATGACGGCCTGATCGGGGTGGACGTGCTCCCGGCTGAAACAAAAGGCCTGCGGGGCCTGGGCCATCAACCAGAGGCGCATCCCGATGGCGGCCAGGACGAGCAGGATGGCTAATCTTCTTTGGAGGCGGTCCACGTTAACCCCCAGCCCGAGGCGGTCACCCGCGAAGCATGGAAATATGAGTTACAACCGGTAGTCATTGCGAGGAGTGAAGCGACGAAGCAATTCCCATCCAGGCTTGGATTTCCCCTAAAACCTTTTCTGGGGGATTGCTTCGCTTCGCTCGCCATGACGGTCCACTATTGGGTACCAAATCTATTTTCGTATT
>JALOOY010000214.1 GCA_025454185.1 Thermodesulfobacteriota bacterium | reverse complement strand
GCATGGTGGCCTCGGACGGCGCGGCCTGGCGGGCCAGATTGACGGCCTGCTGCATCTGGGGGCTGGAGCTGGAAAGGTCAACTGCCGGGCTGGACCGGTCCAGGTCCTCCTGCAGCGCAGCCACCTGCTGTTCCAGCGCCCGCGTACCGCAGGCTTTCTGCACGGCCAGTTTCACCTGCGCCGGGGTGAAGGGCTTGGGCAGGTAATCCGTGGCGCCCCGCCGCATGGCTTCGACCGCCGTGTCGATGGAGGCGTAGGCCGTGATGACGATGACCTTGAGCCAGGGGGTTTGGGAAAGTAACGCCGGGATCAGATCCAAACCGCTGTCCGTGCCGAGGCGCAGGTCGACCAGGGCCATTTCAAAGGACCGGCGGGCGGCCTCGGCCAGGGCATCTCTGAAATTACTGACCGCCGTCACCCGGTGCCCTTCGGTCTCCAGGCAGACCGTCAGGGTTTTGCGGATATTGACTTCGTCGTCCACGATAAGGATGTTCAAGGCCGGCGCCATTCGATCACCTTCATGCTTCCAAAGGGCAACGTCAGGACGGGAAACAGCGTGCGAACTGTTTCATCAGTCGCGGCGAACCCTTGAGGAGGATTTTTCGTTGCAGCAAGGCAGGGAGCAATCCCTTTTCCTTAGCCAGGAATTCCACCCAGGTGCGGCTGTCGGCCGTGAGGGACAAATCTGCGTTCCCGACATGGCCCGGCTGGACGGAAATCTGCTTGTGGCGGATATCGACGGTTCCGGCCAGGTCTTCACTCCCGGTAAAAGTGAAGTGGTAAGTGGCGTTCAAGCCCTCCGCCTGCTCCCGCTGGAAAAGGATCGGCAGGGCCTCCAGAAAACTGCGGACGGAGCCGGCCCGGAGTCCGTTGCCGACCAAGCGGACCTTCTTGTGGGGAAAACGTTTGGAGACGTAGGCCTGGGCATCGGAACCGGGGACCACGTACACGGATTCCACGTTTTCCTGGAAGGGCTTGACCACTTCGTTCACATAGGCCTGGCGATCATCCAGAAAAGGCCCGATCACCTCTTCCCCGGCGGGGCAGACGGCCAGGCAATAGGAGGACTTGTTGCAGATGCCATAGCTCAGGGACTGCCACAGGGAGGTCGTCTCCGGGTCGCTGACCTTCCGGCGGTAGGAGGCCACGTCCCGGCTGGTGACCACCCGCTCCACCCAATCCTGAAATCCTCCCAGGCGGTCGCGGTAGTTGTGGGTCAGGCAGGCGGTAAAATTGAAGTGTCCGTCCGGCGCGATGGCCCCTACGGGGCAAACGGCGACGCAAAGCCGGCATTCCAGGCAGGGGTTGTAGTCCAGCGGCTGATCATAGACCAAAGCCTCCCGATCCAGCAGCAGGGTCCCCAAGACGATGAAACTTCCGAACCGGGGGTGGATCACCAGCCGGTGATGCCCTATCTGCCCCAGGCCGCCCGCCATGGCTATGATTTTATGAGAAATCGGCCACATCTTGCCGGGCCATTTGGCCATGTTCATGGGAAAGCCGCCCGAGAGGTAAAGGGCCCGGATCCCTGCCGTTTCGAGTTTGCGGGCCAGTAAGCGGGAGACCTCGTTGATTTTTTCAAAGGTCCTCAAAAACTCCAGGTCGGACACATCCCGCGAGGGGCAGCGGATGTTCTCCCGGTTCATCCGGCAGACCAGGCTGACCAGGCTCTTAGCTCTGGGAAAAATCTCCAGGATTTCCGCGCGCTGGTCCCTTAGGTCCGGGCGATCCACCTCTACCAGGGCGGCATCATCGGCCCCGGTTTCCAGGGCCAGGGCCTTGAGCCAGGCCGCGTCGATTTTATCCGCCTGGCCGGAGGAGGAACGGGAAGCGGCCCATTCCCGGTAGCGCTTTACCGTGGGGTGTTGATCCAAGGACATAGCGAGTCGACTCCTTTCTTCAAGAACCTTAATTATAAACCGAATCCTAAAATTTTTTGTCTATTAAATTGAAAAGCGCCGGCCTATAATAATAGAAAACCGGCTGCGATTTTCGAAGGGGACGCATCCGGAAACCGTTCACCGGAACGGAGTAAGCCGGCCCCGGCCCGCGTTCATCTTTTTCGCCTAAACGGTGATGTGCGACAGGAAGACTGGATGTTTTCGCGGCTCAAAGAAATCCCCATCCGTTGGGTGATCGTCCTGGTCATTGCCCTGGCGCTTTTTTTCCTGACGTTGACCCTTTTCCTGGGGTTGCGCTCGGTTCAATTGGTGACCCGTCTGGGCGAGAATCTTTTCAATCAATATCAGCTCACGCTGGCCCGCAAAATCGCCGACGACATCCAGAACAAGGTCTTGGAATACGAACACGGCCTGTTGGAAATGAAGCAGTTGATCAGCGGCCAGGAAAAAAAGGCCGCCGCGAATCTGGCCCTGCTGGCTCTGTTCAGTCATTTGCGCAACCAGGGCATCGCCGAGTTTCAGGCCATGGATCCGGAGGGGCGGTCCCTGTTCGAACTGGGTCTGGCGGAAACCCCTCCGGAGCGGATCCAACGGGTCTTAAAAGAAACCCGCGCCCAGAAAGGAGGTGACCGTATTTTTATCAGCGCCCCCTTCCGGCTCCCGGACCAGACGGACCCGAATTTGTACATAGTCATGGCCACAGCCGCGTACCGGGCGGACGGTTCTTACGGGGGCGCCTGCTTTCTGCGGCTGGCCGCCAATATGATCGCGTTGCAGGCTTCCATGAATATTGTTTCGGGGCAAACCGGCTACGTATGGATTGTGGACGAGCAGGGGATTTTTCTGGCTCACCACGACCTTACTTTTGTAGGCCGAAGCAGCTTCGAGGCCCGCCGGGAAAGGAATCCCAGATTCACCTACCAAACGATAGACCGATTGACCCGGGAGCGCCTGCTAAAGGGGGAAGAAGGTACGGCCACCTATGAAACCGGGTGGCATCGGGACACAGTGGGCCGGATCACCAAGTTGATCGCCTATACACCGGTCCGTTTTCTCGATCAGCCCAAATCCGTTTCGTTTCCTCCCTCTTTTTCCCCCCTCTTCTGGTCTGTGGCGGTCGTCTCCCCGGAAACCGAAGTCTCCGGTCTCCTGGGCACGGTCAGCAAGCAGCAATGGGGGTCTGCCGGCCTGCTCGTCCTGATCATCCTCCTGTCGGCCCTGGGCGCTATTTTTCTGGCCCTGCACTGGTCTTCCACCCTGCAGGAGGAAGTAAAACGTAAAACCGCTGCGCTGGAAGCGGCCCAGAAAAAGCTGCTCCATGCCGAACGATTGACCGCCGTCGGGCAGGGGGTGGTCCGCGTTTCCCATGAAATCAAAAATCCGCTTATGGTCATCGGCGGTTTTGCCCGCCAGGTGGCTCGAAAAATCCAGGGCGACGAGGCCTCGGTCAAAAAATTGGACCTGATTGTAACCGAGGTCCAGCGGCTGGAAAAACTGCTTACCGAGGTGCGGGACTTCACCCGGGTCCGGGAACCGGTCCTGCAGCAGGAGGATATCAACCGGGTGGTGCGGCAGGTAATCGAGCTTATGGAGCCCGCGCTGACCGCGGCAAGTATCCGGCTCACGCTGGAACTGGCCCCCGACCCGGGGCCCTGTCGGTTCGACCCGGACCAGATCAAACAGGTTTTGATCAATCTGGTCAAAAATGCGGTGGAAGCCATGCCCCAGGGCGGCGGGATCACCCTGCGGACCCGGGGAGATACCCGGTGCATCTTCGTAGAAGTGGAGGACACAGGCCCGGGAATCCCTCAGGAGCATTTAAGCGAAATATTCAACGCCTTTTTTACCACCAAGGAAAAAGGGACGGGGCTGGGACTGGCCGTGTCCTTGAAAATACTGAACGACCACAACGGGGAACTCCTGGTTTCCAGCCGCGAAGGCGAGGGGTCGGTTTTTTCCATACGCCTGCCCCGTCAGGCTTGATGGACGGATTGATTGTTTATAATGGTCTGGGTTGACAAAGCCAAAATCCTGGCCACCTTGGGGGTGGTGGTAACCCATGTGTCGGCCTCTACCCTGTTCGGGCTGCGGGACCCCCACAGTTTGAACTGGTGGGCCGCTAACTGCTACGATCCCCTGGCCCGGTTTGCTGTCCCTTTTTTTGTAATGATCAGCGGCTGCCTGCTGCTGGATCCCGCCAAGGAAGAACCATGGGGCGTCTTCTATAAAAAAAGGGCCCGCCGCATCCTTCCTCCGCTGGATTTCCATCCCCGTTCTGTCGGTTATCGTTTTCTCGGTTTCCGGGCTGACCGCCCTGGTGATCAGCCGCATACCTTTTTTGAGGCGGGTGGTGGTCTAAGGCTTAGTGCTCTATTTTGTAATTACGACCGCGTATTTTTGATCATCCGGGCGAAGCCGGCCCTGGTCCCGCTTTAAGAGCGGGATAAGCCAGGGGCCAGGAGCTATGAGGGGAGTGCTCCGTACTCCCTGGATGCTGGTCTCCACCAGCATGACGACGTTCGGTGGGCCGTCATCCTGGCGCAGGACAGGATCCAGTCCCGCCTCCGGCGGGATGGATTCCGGCCATTCGACAAAGCTCATGGCCCTGAGTTTATCGAAGGGTTTTCACTGGCATGACGAGGTGCTGCCGGGCTTCACCCGGAGTGGTCAAGTCCGGCATTTTTGTTTCAGCGCATAGTTGCTTAAATTATAGAATTCTGTACTAAGGGTCTGTTTCCGGCCGGATGGGACCGGAAGCAGTTTTCATGGACCGCCCCGGCCATAAAAAAGGCCCCCTACAGGGCCTTTTGTTTGTTTTTGTTTAAGGAAACGCGCCTACTTTTTATTCGGTTCCGCGCTCGTTCCCGTGGCCTGGTCCTTGACCTTGCCGGCCGTTTCCACCGTCTT
>JALOOY010000003.1 GCA_025454185.1 Thermodesulfobacteriota bacterium | reverse complement strand
GTGGGGGACCAATACAGCCCCAAGAACGTTTCCCGGAAAGAACACGGCCGCTACCAGAATAACCGGCTGATCGCGGTCTTTGAGACCGATCAGGTACCGCCACTGCCGGAGGAGACCAGGGCCAAATAGTTTTTTACAAATCAATCGAATCCGTTTATAAAAAGGGACGGTCCGGTAACAGGCCGTCCTTTTTTATATGCCACCTCATCCTTTCCCTACCGAAAAATTACGGGACTGGTTCCGGAAAAATAAACGGGACCTACCCTGGCGTAGAGACCGCCGCCCCTATTCGGTCTGGGTCTCGGAGATCATGCTCCAGCAGACCCGGGTCGATCAGGCGGAAGGGTATTACCGGCGATTCATGGAATTATTTCCGGACGTCGGGGCTCTGGCCCAGGCCCCCCTGGACCAGGTCTTGAAAGCCTGGGAAGGGTTGGGGTATTACCGCCGGGCTCTTCATCTGCACCAGGGCGCCCGCCTGGTCCGGCAGGATCATGGAGGTGAAATTCCTTCGGATTACAACCGGTTGATTCAAATTCCCGGTATCGGGCGATCGACGGCCGGGGCCATCTTGAGCCTGGCATTCAACAGGCCTTTTCCGATCCTGGATGGAAATGTCAAACGGGTCTTGAGCCGTTTTTATCATATTACCCGGCCCCTCGACCAATCGGAGACGGGGAAGACATTATGGCAGAAGGCGGCCGCAGTCCTGCCTGAAAAAAAACCCGGTTCTTTCAACGAGGCTCTCATGGAACTGGGGGCCCTGATCTGTCTGCCGAAGGACCCGGGGTGCGCCCGATGTCCCCTGCGAAAAGGGTGTCAAGCCAGAATAAAGGGAGATGCCACCGAACTGCCCGTAAAAAAACCGGCCAAGAAAATCCCTCATTTTGATGTCACCGCGGCGGTAATCCGCAAGGCCGGAAAAATCCTGATCACCCGGCGGCCGGAAAAGGGACTGCTGGGCGGGTTGTGGGAATTCCCCGGCGGAAAGCAGCAGCCCGGGGAGACCCTGGAGGCCTGTCTGAAGCGGGAGATCACGGAAGAGCTGGCCATCGAAATTACGGTGGGGGAGCCTTTCCTGCAGGTTCGGCATGCCTACAGCCATTTCAAGATTACCCTCCATACCTTTTTTTGCCGTCACCGGAAGGGACGCATTCAGAAAATCGGCATACAGGATTATCGCTGGGTGAAACCTGAGGAATTAAACCATTATGCCTTTCCACGGGCGGACCGACGGGTAATCGAACGTTTGACGGAACACGGCCATCTGCCCTTCAGGCCCCAGAGGGGATAGTCCGCCCCGACCATTAAAGTTGTAATTACCGACGAAAATGCTACAATAAAAAGAGCCCGGATCCTAATGAATCCAAATTCGCAGCAGGGAGGCGTTTTTGAAAATTTTGGCTTTCTGGTTCGGTAGGTTCTTGCTGGCGGTTTGCTGCCTGACTTTGGTCACCACAGGGGCGCATTCGGCCCTGGTGGAATATGATCTGTTCATTGAGACCCGGGAGGTCAATTTTACCGGCCGGCCGGTACAAGCCTTGACCATCAATGGCCTCGTCCCGGGTCCGACCCTCGTTTTCAGCGAAGGAGACCGGGCGCGGATCCGGGTCCACAATAAGCTGAACACGGAAACCTCCATCCACTGGCACGGCATCCTGCTCCCCAACCGGGAGGACGGCGTCCCCTATCTGACCACGCCCCCCATTTTACCGGGGAAAACGCACACCTTTGAGTTCCCCCTAATCCAGTCCGGCACCTATTGGTATCATTCCCACACCGGTCTGCAGGAACAGCGTGGCGTTTACGGGTCCCTGGTTATCCATCCCCGCGGGGGGGCGGAACCGTTCGATCGGGACTATGTGCTGGTCTTGTCCGACTGGACCGACGAGGACCCCACCGAAGTGCTGCGGATGCTGAAACGGGGCAGCGGGTATTATGCCCTTAAAAAAGGGACGGTCCCCAGCCTGGCCGGGGCCTGGCGGGCCGGGGCTTTCCAAGAAGTCCTGGGACAGTGGTGGGACCGCATGCCACCCATGGATATTTCGGACGTAGGTTACGACCGGTTCCTGATCAACGGAAAAGTGGAATCAAATTTGGAGGCTCTGCCCGGTGAAAGAGTCCGGCTGCGCCTCATCAACGCCGCGGCCTCTACTTATTTCTATGTACAGTCCGGGGGCGGTCCCTTGACTGTGGTGGCGGCCGACGGCCCGGACGTGGAACCGCTGGAGGTTCGACGCTTGCTCATGGCCGTGGCGGAGACTTATGATGTTCTGCTTCGGATGCCCCCCAAACCGGCCTCCCTGGAGATCCGGGCCACGGCCCAGGACGGCTCCGGACGGGCTTCCGTTTTTCTGGGACAAGGGTCTACCATGGCGCCGCCGGATATCCCCAAACCGGTTCTCTACCGCTGGCACAGCCAGATGGGCCATGGCGGTCCTGGGAGCCCCGGAGAGGCCCCGCCGATCATTCGAATCCATGAAACGGAGCGACCGGGGGCCGCCGCCTCGGGTCGCCACTCCGGTCCTGATGCCGCGGGAGCGGAAAAGGACCAGCCGCCGGTCGTTCATCTTGCCGGCCACGGACATCATGCGGCAGAAACGACCTTGGCGGTTTCCGAGCCGGCCCAGGAAAGGCCCCCCGCACCCTATGCCTATCTGCGCGCCAGGACTCGGACCGCCCTGGATCCGGCCCGGCCCGGTAGGCGGATCGACCTGCGGGCCACGGGAGACATGGAACGCTATGTCTGGACCTTCAATGACCGAACCCTCAGGGAATCCGACGTGATCCTTATCCGCAAGGGCGAGAACGTCCGCATCGATTTCGTGAACGATACCATGATGCACCACCCCATTCATCTCCACGGCCATTTTTTCCGGGTCCTGAACGGCCAGGGAGATCAGGCCCCGCTCAAACACACTTTTGATCTGCCCCCCCTGGCCGCCCAGTCGATCGAGTTCCAGGCCGACGAGGAGAAGGATTGGCTGCTGCACTGCCATATCCTCTACCACATGGAAGCAGGCATGCACCAGATCGTCCATTACGAGGGCAGTGTCGTGGACCCCGACCTGGTCGAATACCGGTCCCGGGAAAGCAACCATCTGCGGCACGACCCCTGGTACGCCTGGTTCGATTTTTCCCTGCTCAGCCAGATGAGTGAAGGAAGGCTGACCGCAGCCAATACCCGGAACACCCTGAGCCTCCATTGGGAAAACGGCTGGGAAACAGGGGCTAACGAGGCCGAGGTCCTCTACAGCCGGTATGTCAACCGGTTTTTTTCCGCTTTTGCCGGCGCGCATTTTACCCGGGAGGAAACGGTCGGTGTCTTCGGCTTCGATTTACTGTTGCCCCTGCTGCTAAGAAGCCGGGTTTGGGTGACCCACGAGGGGGTGCTGCGTCTCGGACTGGAGCGGGAGCTGCAGGTGACGGACCGTTTGAGCCTATTCGGGGAGGTCCGCTATGATACAGAGGAAATTTGGAAGGGTTCGGTAGGGGCCCGCTGGCGGTTGTCCCGCCGGTTTTTCCTGGAGGCCCGCTATCATTCGGAGTACGGTCTGGGGGCCGGACTTTTTCTAACGTACTGAGCCCTCCCCCCGATTTCCGCGATGTGCAGCGTGATCAGCCTTCGGCCAAGATCTGACGAACTTTACGGGCCAGGTCTTTCAGGGAAAACGGTTTCTGCAGGAATTGCACCCCCTCGTCCAGTACGCCGTGGTGGGCAATGACGTTGGCCGTGTACCCGGAGGTGAACAGGCAGGGCAAGCCCGGTTTTAGGTGGTCCAGCATTTGCGCCAATTCCCGGCCGTTCATTTCCGGCATAATCACGTCGGTTATCAGTAAACGGATCTCCGTCCGCCGGCCCTGGGCCAGGCGCAAGGCCTCGCCCGGCGTCCCGGCCGTCAGCACCGTATAACCCAATCCTTCGAGCATGGCCCGGCCCATGTGGAGAATCGCGGCCTCATCTTCTACGAGCAGGACCAACTCGCCCCGGCCTCGGGGTAATGCCGCCTCTCCGGCAAGCATGGTTTCCTGGATTTCCCCCCCGAAACGGGGGAAATATATCCGGAAGGTCGTTCCCTGGTCGGATTCGCTGTAAACGTTAATAAAACCCTCATTCTGTTTGACGATCCCATAGACCGTAGCCAGGCCCAAACCCGTGCCTTTCCCCACTTCCTTGGTAGTAAAAAAGGGTTCGAAAAGTCGATCGAGCACATCCTTGTCCATCCCGCAGCCGTTGTCGCTCACGGCCAGCAGCACATAGTCGCCGCAGGCAAAACCCGGATGCAGGGCGCAATAGGCTTCGTCGATGGTGATGTTTTCTGTTTCGATGGTGATCTTGCCTACGTCGGTGATGGCGTCCCGGGCATTAACGCAGAGATTGACCAGAACCTGGTCGATCTGGGAAGGATCCATCTTGACCGGCCACAAACCTCGGGCCGGCATCCAGATCAGATCGATGTCCTCCCCGATGAGCCGGAGCAGCATTTTGAGCATGCCCGCCACTGTATCGTTCAAATCCAGGACCCGGGGCGCCACGGTCTGTTTACGGGCAAAGGCCAGCAGTTGGCGGGTAAGCGTGGCGGAGCGCTGCGCCGCGTTCTGGATGGCCAGGAGGTCTTCCCGGATCGACTCCAGGGGCGGGTCCTGCAGCAGGGCCAGCTCCGTGTGGCCCAGGATGGCCGACAACATATTGTTGAAATCATGGGCTACGCCGCCGGCCAAACGGGCCACGGATTCCATCTTTTGGGCCTGCAGCAGTTGCTCCTGAAGTTTCTCCTTCTCTTCCGCTGCTTTTTTGCGTTCGGTGACGTCATTGGCCAGGACCAGCTTGGCGGGATGTCCCAGGTAATCCAGGCCATGGGAGGTGATCTCTACGTAGATGATGGACCCATCCTTTTTGCAGTGCCTCCAGGTGCCGGAATGGTCCACCCGCTGTTCCCCCGGCCGGTTTAAGACTTCCAGGAGTTGCGGCACATCTTCCTCCGGGCGGATGTTGACGATGGTCATGGCCAGGAACTCTTCCCGGCTGAAACCGTAGTGGGCTACCGCGGCGTCGTTGACCGCCAGAAAAGACAGGGTCTCCAGGTCGTAGACCCACATGGGCTGGGGATTGGCCTCGAAGAGCGCCCGATAGCGGGCCTCGCTCTGGCGCAGGGCGTTTTCGGCGTTTTTTCTTTCCGTCACATCCCGGGAACCGAGGATGGCCCCGGCGAAACCCCCCTGGGCATCATACAAGAGACGAATCGTGGACTCCACCCAGACGTAACCCCCGCGGCCGTGGGCATAACGGTATTCGGCCTGCAGGGCCGGGAGCCGGGCGGCGATGGCTTCCCGGGCGGTTAGCAGCAGCCGTTCGGCGTCGTCGGGATGGACCTGTTCGAAGGCCGGCCGTCCCATCAGTTCCCGTGGCGTAAAACCGAATAATCGCTCGACCGAGGGACTGCAATAGACCAGCAAACGCTGGGCGTCGACCCGGCTGATGGCGTCCACCATATTTTCCGTCACTAACCGTAGCTGTTCCTCCGCCCGCCGGCGCTCGGTGACGTCATAGGCCAGCACCAGCCGGGCCTCGCGCCCCTGGTATTCCAGGTAATGGGAGGTAATCTCGACCTCGATGAGGGTCCCGTCCTTTTTTCGATGTTTCCAGATGTCGGTTTTATCGAAGCCTTTATCGCCCACCCGGGCCACGTTTTCCAAAAGACGGGGCACCTCTTCCGCCGGACGAATTTCGGCGATGGTCATGGCCAGGAATTCTTCCCGACTGAACCCGTAATGGGTTGTGGCCGCCTCGTTGACCGCCAGAAAAGACAGGGTCTCCAGGTCGTAGACCCACATGGGATGGGGATTGGCCTCGAAGAGGGCTCGATAGCGGGCCTCGCTATCCCGTAAGTTGATCTCGGCCTGCTTGCGGTCGGTTACATCCGTGGCGATGCCTTCGATAGCCGCCGGCCGGCCGTCGGCGCCGATAATCAATGTGTTGCGCTGGTTGATCCAGCGGGTAGCGCCGTTTTTTTGAATGATCTGATATTCGTAAGTCGGGGGAGCGTCTCCTTGGAGCAGCCGTTTCCAATGCTCCTGGAGGTAGGAGAGCCAGTCGGGATGGAAGAGCTTTTCTACTAATCGGGGGTTGGCGTAGAACTCTTCGGGGGTATAGCCGAATATGGTAGTCGCTGCCCTGCTCACGTAGCGGTAGCACCCGTCGGGCAGGGACATGTGGTAGAGGACATCCGGCGAGTTTTCGGTAAGCCGGCGGTAGAGATCATCGTTTTCGGGCAGCGCCTGCTGCGCCGGCCGAGTATCCGCGCCGACATTCATAGTATCTGTCATGAGTTGTCCTCCCCGAACGGCTTTCCGAAACTATAACACAAAGTGAAAAAACGGTTCAAGCGGGTTTGATAGCGGGGCTGTTCACCTGGCCCGACCGCGCGAGCATGACCGCTCATGGGCTGAGCCCGGCGAAATTTCAAATTTCCATAGGCCGGGATTTATGGTAGGTATAGGGAAGGCATAATTTCCCCAATGAAATCCATCCAGCAAGAGGCAAACGACCGATGAAGGCAGGTAAAGAGGAAAGGATAACCTTTCCTTCAGGACTATTACTCCTGGAGGGCTTATTGGCTCAGGGTGAAAGCAGTCGCGGGGTGGTCATCTCCCATCCCCATCCTTTGTACGGCGGAGAGATGGGGAACCACGTGGTAGGGATCATCCAGGAAGTATTTGCCGAAAAGGGCTGGACCACGCTGCGCTTCAATTTCCGGGGCACGGGACGAAGCCAGGGGAAATATGACGAAGGGGTCGGGGAACAGGAGGACGTGCGGGCCGCCTTTCGCCATCTGCAGGGCTTGGACCTCCAAGAGATTTTCCTGGCCGGGTATTCCTTCGGGGCCTGGGTGAACGCCCAGGCGGCCCTGGACCTGCCGGAAGCGGCCGGGTCCATCCTGGTGGCCCCGCCCCAGGCCATGATGGATTTTTCTTTCCTGCGGGACGACGGCAAGACCAGGCTGGTCATCGCCGGAGAGTGGGACACCTTCGGGCCCCTGGAAGAGATTAAAAAAGTCTTCGGGGCTTTGAAGCCCCCGCCGCCGCTGGAAATCATAGCGGAGGCCGATCATTTTTTTAACGGCGTGACGGAAGACCTGAAGAGGGCGCTGGAATCATTTCTGAACGAGTAACATGAACGCAACATTTTCCAAGGCGGAAGCCCTTTCCTTCGGCTGGCAGACCCTGAAAAGCCACCTGATATTTTTGGTAGGTTTGATGGCCCTGATCCTGGCGCTCAACCTCCTGCCGGAAGTGGGCCGCTGGCAGACCCTGGAAAAGGCCCCGCCCCTGGCCCTTTTCTGGACCCTGGCCGGTTACCTGATCCAGATGGCCACCCAGATGGGGCTGATCCGGATCAGCCTCACCCTGGTGGACGGCGGAAAGCCCGGATACGGAGAGCTCTTCGGCGACCTGGCTACCTTCGGCCGTTACCTGGTGGTCAATCTCCTGTTTATCCTGATCATGGTCGCGGGCCTGTTGCTGCTGGTGGTCCCCGGTTTCGTCTGGAGTGTCAAATACCAGTTCGCGCCCTTCCTGATCGTGGACCACAAGGCGGGAATCAAAGGATCTTTCCAGGAGAGCGCCGCCATTACGTCAGGGGTCAAGTGGGAGGTCTTTCTCTTTTTCCTGCTGGTCCTGGGCCTCAACCTGGCCGGATTCCTGGCCTTCGGCATCGGGATCTTTACCACCCTGCCGGTTACGATGATCGCCTATGCCTTCGTCTATCGAAAGCTGCTGGAACGGAAAAGAAAGGCGGAGAAGGTTCCGGAGGGGACCGCAGTCCTTCCACCCCTATCCTGATGTTCGCTGCCGGCCATTTTTCATGCCTGGGCATCATTTAGAAGCATTTGAATCCTATGGTCTTTTTCCTGCCACAGGTGATGAACCCATTGGTGAAAGGCCTCCCGGAAGACTGGATCACCGGCGTAATCCCCTTGCAGAAATCTTCCGGGGATCTCCGTGGTCTGCAAGCGCACCATCACCCTGTTGACCTTGCCGCAGAGGAAGGTCCAGAAAGTCGGAATGCCGTCGGGGTATACGATGGTAATGTTCAGCAAGGAATGAAACTTTTCCCCCAGCGCCTGGATGGCCAGCGCCAGTCCTCCGGATTTCGGGCGCAACAGATAGGCGTAGGGCGACTGCTGCCTTTTATGTTTGGCCCCGGAGAAACGGGTACCTTCCAGGAAATTCATCACGCTGGTCGGATGATGGGTGAATTTTTCGCAGGCCTGGCGCGTCGTCAGCAAATCCTTGCCTTTTTGTCGGGGGTGCTTCTGCAGATACTCGGCCGTATGGCGCCGTAGGAAGGGAAAATCCAGCGCCCACCAGGCCAGTCCGATTACCGGCACCCAAATGAGTTCACGTTTCAAGAAGAATTTAAGAAGGCGAATGCGCCGGTTGAGCAGATGCTGCATGATAAAAATATCGGCCCAGGATTGGTGATTGCCGATAACCAGATACCATTGCTGATAATTTAGATGGTCAAGCCCCTGCACGTCCCACTTGGTTTTTTGCGTCAGGCGCATCCAGCCGCTGTTGCAGGAAATCCAGTTCTCCGCTATCCACGGTAAAATCCGGTTGAATACCCGGCGCAGAGGCGGCCAAGGCAGCAGAAATTTAAGAAAGGAGAAAACAAACAAGAGACTCACCCAGACCAGCACATTTAGACCCAAGAGTACGGACGATAGTATTCCCCGTATTTTATACGGCAAAAAATTGAGCATACGAATTCCAAAACTCCTTGTGTCGATATGGTTTAGGATCCCATTTGCGGGTTTAAAAAACCGGCTTGGTCATTTACCCATTAATTTGAACTTTGAATCCGAGCTATTCAGCAGATGACCGTTCCTTTCCCGGTCTTACGATACTCCAAAACGGCCTGGTTGACGAAGGCAATCCTCCCCTGGGAATTGGCCTTATGCCCGTGGGAGGCGCACCAGGCGGCAAATGCTTCCGGATCGATGTCCGCGCGCAGGGCAATATTGCCGCTGCCCTTGATTAATTCCAATTCCCTTTCGACAATAGCTTTCCAGGCCTCAAAACTGGCGGGCATATTTTCGGAATCGGCAGAGATCGCCAGCGCCCTGCAATAAGTGGCCTCGTCCTTGAACCAGGCAATTCCTATAATATCCTTCATTTTGTTCCTTCCCTTCCGTTCCTACCTTGGGGTCCCCTCCGCAACCTTCTTGAACGACAACTGGGGGCGCTTGTGGGTTCAAGGATTGGCAACGTAATAACCATATTCTCCAGCGTTTACATTATGGCGCTTTTCCCACCCGATGGTGGAGCTGGTTGTAGGTCCGTAGTCATGGCCGGGCCACACGATCGTCTCATCCGGGAGCTCCATTAGACGTCTGATGGACGCACCCAAGGTCGGCCGGTGGCCGCCGGGCAAATCCGTGCGTCCACTGTCGCCTACGAAAAGTGTATCACCAGTGAACAACTGTCCTTCGGCATATAGGCAAACCCCTCCCGGTGTGTGCCCCGGCGTATGAAATACCGTAAAAACGAGCTCTCCCAACTGAAAAGGCTTTTCATCCACCAAAAGAATATCGACATCCGGTCCAGGCTCCTGTTCGTGCCTCACAATGGAGGCACCGGTCAGCAACTTTAACCGATCATTGCCAATCGTGTGATCCCAGTGGCCGTGTGTGTTTAGAATGTATTTGATCTGCAACCTTTCCCGGCGAGCCTCTTCGACGATGCGGTCCTCTTCTCCACCCGGATCAATGACCAAGGCCTCCCTGGTCGCTTCACAACCCAGGATATAGGTAAACACATCCATCGTCCCGACCCGTAATTGTTTGACGATCATGTTGGCCCCCTGCAACAAAAGCTTTAAAAAAATTCCCTTAGCTACCGTTTTCTACCAAACAATAAGAGAGGATATCAATATTAAAGATCGGATCCCCATTCTCGTGCAGCCCCGCCCCGGCGCCCTGGACGCTCACGGAATAGAACAGGGGCCAGCCCAGTTCTTTGGCCACCTAGCCGGTGGGGACGCCGGTTGGATGCAACTCCACGGCCATCAGGCCCGAGAGCAGGCGTACTGGGTAGCGGTGAAGCGCTGGTCGCAGAGGTTTATCAGGAAGGCCACGGTGCCCAGGCCGCCGTAGATGTTTTCGAGGCCGATGGCGGCGATCATGGCCGGGTAGTTCTTCCCCAGCAGGTTTCCTGCGTCGTCGTAATCAGAACAACGCCTTTAGAGATCTCACGACTCGCAACGCTTGGTTTTTCTGAAAGATCGATGATTCTTACATCCGATCGTAATCTTCCGGTTCCACATCAGGGACTTTTTTGAGTACTTTCTGAAATTTTTTCAAACTTGCCTTCCTGGCCCTGGCAGTAATGTATTCTTCGGTCAACAGAGCCGACATTTTTTCGGAAGCGGCTGAAGCCACAAACTGATTAATGGAAATCCCATCCCGTTGAGCCAATTGCCTTATCTGTTCATGGAGGGATTTAGGGATGCGAAGACTTAAAGTACCCATCATAACACTCCTATTTCGTTAAGGAATTCTTTGGGGTCCAGAATTCTTAAACCGAATTTATTAACACCTTTAAAATGACGTTTATTATAGGTTATAATAGCATCGCAGCCACCCGCCACAGCAACTTCCAAAACCAGGTCGTCTGCCGGATCCGGCAAGAAAGGACGCCAGAGGAAAAAAATATCTTGCCGGTCGCCCAGGTAACAAAAAAAATCTATAAAATCGCTGATGTCTTTTTCAGTAATAAAAGCGGGAAATTTCCCTCGCCTTAATACATCTTCATATTCAATAATCAGAGGGACCGAAACTGCAATCGAAAACTTTTCCGTGGGCAATAGAGAAACTAATTTATAGGATGCGCCACGTCTAGACTTTAAGGCTGTAAATAATACATTCGTGTCGATCACAATTTTCATTTGGTATTATATATCATACCGCCGATTAAAGGTCAAGCAGGTTTGGATGCTCATCCTTTATCCTTCCTTCCGCCACGGCGCAAAGCGCGTCAGCAGCCAGATCCCCGGGATCGCTCCCAGAACGCTTACGGCGTAGAACAGGGGCCAGCCCAGTTCTTTGGCCATAAAGCCGGTGGGGACGCCGGCCAGGACCCGGCTCATGGCCATGAGGCTGGAGAGCAGGGCATACTGGGTAGCCGTGAAGCGTTTGTCGCAGAGGCTCATCAGGAAAGCGATGAAGGCCGCGGTGCCGAGGCCGCCGCAGATGTTTTCGATGCCGATGGCGGCGATCATGGCCGGGTAATTTTTCCCCAGGAGGGCCACTACGGTGAAGGTTAGGTTCGAGAGGGCCTGCAGGAGGCCGAAGACCCACAGGGAGCGGTTGATGCCCATTTTAGCGATGAGACTGCCGCCGGCCAGGGTGCCGACAATGGTGCTGACCAGGCCGAAGCCCTTGTTGACCGTACCCACGTCGGTGCGGCTGAAACCGATGTCGAGCAGGAAGGGAGTGGTCATGGCCCCGGCGACGGCGTCCCCCAGCTTGAAGACCATGATGAAAAAAAGCATCTCCACCGCCCCCGAGCGCCGGAAGTAGGAGGCCAGGGGCTCCCAGACGGCCTCCTGCAAATTTTTGGGAGGCGCTATTTTCTCCGGCGGTTCCGGGGCCCGAAAGGTTATGATACCGGACAGAAGCATCAGCGCGGCCATGATCCCGTAGACCGCGGACCAGGGCAGATGGTCGGAAAGGATCAGGGCCAGGGCGCCCGAGACCAGCATGGCCAGGCGGTAGCCTACGGTGGAAACGGCCGCCCCGGCCCCCAGTTCGCTTTTGGGCAGCACATCGGCTCTGTAGGCGTCGATCACGATGTCCTGGCTGGCGCTGAAAAAGGCCACCGTGCAGGCCAGGAAGGCCACCAGCCAGGGAAAGGCGGCGGGATTGGTCAGGCCCAGCACCCCGATGCCCGCGGCCAGGAGAACCTGGGACAACAGAATCCAGCCCCGACGGCGGCCCAGCCCGGGCGGGGAAAACCGGTCCATGAGCGGGGCCCAGAGGATTTTAAGGGTATAAGGCAGTCCGACCAGGGAAAAGACCCCGATCAGAGTCAGATCGACCTTTTCGGCGGTCATCCAGGCCTGCAGGGTCCCCGAGGTCAGGGCCAGGGGCAGTCCGGAGGAAAAGCCCAGGCCGAGCAGGCAGAGGAGGCGCCGGTTGAAGTAGATTCGGAGACCTTCCTGAAAAGATTGCCAGGGATGGATGGGCATGAGTAGTGAATTCCTTGATGATCCCTTCCCCGGAACAGGAACCCTGGGGAAGTCCCGGATTCCCCACCCCTCGATCCTCCCGTTTGGGGAGGGAAGACGCGGACATGGGAAGGGTCGACTGCAAGGGGCGCCGTGTCGATGATGAAGGGAAAGATTATAAAACAATAATTAATAAGCAATTGTCCATTATTAATTATTAATGACAACCAATAGCAAGACTTTTATGAGGGGTTGGTCAGCCGGGTCAGGGGGTTTTGGGGTTCGGTGAGGGCAGCCTCATTTTGCCCGGAGGCAAAATGGCCAGATGGTGCGGTTCGGAAACGATCAGGTGGAACTGTTCCTTCTTGACCACATCCAGGGTCTTTTCCAGGGAAAGGGGGGACTGATTCAGTTTACCTTTCTGAATGGTCACCAGGTTCCCCTGATAATCGGGATCGATGTGTAGAATTCTGATTTCCTGTTCCATGAACCTCTTATCGGATTAAAGTTCTGCAACTTTAAATTTTTTCCTACATCTTTTTGATTGTCAGCGCGGACAATTTTACTGTAGATATAAGGGGTGGGATCAATACCGCGAAGAAAGACATGGTGCTGGTGAATTTCAAAACAATGCTCGGCTCCCGGCTCCCTTCGCTCGCGCTGTTCAACCGGGAATTTCTGGAAACGGTTTGCCGGGAAATCCGGGGGCGGGAGGTTGAGGTCGACGGACTCTTCCTCTGTAGCTGGCTCCTACGGGAAGAACCTACCCGTTGGGGAGTTATGTCGCCGCTGATCCGCTCCGGGACGTTTGCGGCCAAGACGGTGCGGCACCACCCTCCCCTGGAAGTGGACCGGACTTCGGTCCGGAAGGCCGGCCATGTTTTTTCCGGAAAGGAAAAGGCCCAGAAAAATAGGGAGATCGGCGAGGCGGTTCGACGGGCCTTCCCTCCGGCCCCGGGGGGCCACCCGTGACCCAGCTCGCTCCGGTCATCGCGGCGGCCAACCTGACCAAGCGCTTCGGGGACTTCACGGCCGTGGACGGCATCACCTTCGCCATCTTCCCGGGGGAGTGCTTCGGCTTCCTGGGGCCTAACGGGGCCGGCAAGACCAGCACCATCCGCATGCTCTACGGCTTCTATCCTTTGAGCGCCGGAAGTCTGGAAATATTCGGCCGGGACCTTCACCACAACCTGCGGGAGGTCAAGTACAAAATAGGCGTATGCCAGCAGGACAACAACCTCGACCCGGACCTTTCGGTCCGAGAAAACCTGCTGGTCTTCGCCCGCTATTTCGACCTGGTCCGGGAAAAGGCCGAAGCCAGGGCGCAGGAACTGCTTGATTTTTTCGGGCTGATCCACAAGCAGGACGCCCGTATTCCGGAGCTCTCCGGCGGAATGCAGCGGCGCCTGGTAGTGGCCCGGGCCCTGATCAACGATCCTACGCTGCTGGTCCTGGACGAGCCAACCACGGGTCTGGATCCCCAGTCCCGCCATCAGCTCTGGGAAAAACTACGCCAGTTGAAGGCCCGGGGGCTGTGCATCCTTTTGACCACCCACTACATGGACGAAGCGGCCCAGATGTGCGACCGGCTCATGATCATGGATCAGGGGCGGATCCTGGTGGAAGGCGCTCCCCTGGACCTGATAGGGCGGTACATCGGCGGCAACGTCATTGAGGTGGAGGAACCGGGCGGGGAACTGCTGGAGTTTTTAAAAGGGGAGGGCATCAGCTCCGAGACCGAGTCCACCCGGCTGCTGATCTACACGGCCGACGGCGAGGCCCTTTTCCGCCGCATCTCCCAGCAGTACTGCTCCGCCGGCTGCACCCTGCGCCAGGCCACCTTGGAAGACGTTTTTCTAAAGCTTACCGGCCGGGGGCTCCGGGAATGAAAACCGGGCTGCAAACCATATCCTGGCGGTTCCTGCGGATCTGGCAGCGCAACTGGGACGTGTACGCCCGGACCTGGAGAATCAATTTCATCCCGCCCATCCTGGAACCGATTTTATACCTGGTGGCCTTCGGGGCCGGCCTGGGCTACTTGGTGGGGGAGATCCCCTGGGAAGGGCGCCGGATCGGCTATGCCGCCTTCATCGCCCCGGGCCTGCTCTCCATCAACATCATGCAGAACAGCTTTTTTGAGACCACGTACACCTCCTTCGTCCGCATGTATTACCAGAAGACCTTCGACGCCATCCTGGCCACGCCGCTCAACCTGGAGGAGATCATCCTGGGCGAGATCGTCTGGGGGGCCACCCGGTCCCTGATGGCCACGGCGGTCATGCTGGTCGTGCTGTCCTTCTTCGGGATTCTGTCCTATCCTTCGGCCCTGCTGATCCTGCCCGTGGCCTTCCTGGGCGGCCTGGCCTTCGGCGCGGCCGGCATGTGCTTCACCGGGATTATCCCCACCATCGAGGTTTTCAATCTACCCGTCTTCTTGTTCGTTACCCCCATGTTCCTGTTCTCCGGGACCTTCTTCCCCCTGGAGCAGCTTCCGTTCTGGGCCCGGGCCATCGCCTATGGTTTCCCCCTGACCCATATCGTGGAACTCTGCCGGCCGGCGGCTCTGGGGGTTTATAGAAGCGGCCAGGTTTGGGCCGTGATTTACTTGAGCCTTTTCAGTATGGTCACCGTACCGCTGGCCTTATTTTTGATGCGCAGGAGGCTGATCCATTAAGAGGGATAAATCCAAAACTCGAAACTCGAAATTCGAAACAAATTCAAATTAGCAAAAATCAAATAACCGAACAGGGAGGAATGATGGGTAGAAAAATTGATCTCCTGGTGATGGGAGTTCTCGCCTTATCGGTCGGGCTCTCCGTTGCCGGCTGCGGGGGCATCCAGGTGAGCCTGCTGCCGGACAGGGCCAAACCCCTGAAGGAACAGGTGCTGGAGGGGACGGGGACCGGGAAGGTGCTGGTCATCCCGGTATACGGAACCATTTCGGACGCCCCCCGGAAAGGAATGCTGTCCCGGGGACCCAGTCTGGTCGAAGAGGTGGTGGCCCAGCTCCGGATGGCCGAAAGAGACCCCGAGATCAAGGCCGTTGTCTTGAAGATTTCTTCCCCGGGGGGCGGCGCCACGGCCAGCGATTTTATTTATCAGGAGCTGCTGGCCTTCAAGGAAAAAAAGAAGGCCAAGGTCTTCGTCATGATGATGAGCCTGGCCGCCTCAGGGGGTTATTATATCGCCCTGCCGGCGGACATGATCTGGGCCAACGCCACCACGGTCACCGGTTCCGTGGGGGTCATTTTCCTGCGGCCTGACCTGACGGGCCTGATGGACAAGATCGGCCTGGGGGTGGAAGTCAACAAGTCAGGCCGCAACAAGGACATGGGCGCCCCCTGGCGGGCGGTCACGGCCGAGGAAAAGGAGGTTTTTAGAGGGTTGAGCGACAGGATGGGCGCCCGTTTTCTTTCCCTGGTGGCCCAACACCGGAAACTCGATGCCGAGCAACTGGCCGAGGTAGGGTCGGCCCGGGTCTACCTGGCCGAAGAGGCCCTGGCCCTGAAGCTGATCGACCGCATCGGCTATCTTCCCGAGGCGTTGGCCGAAGCCAAGAAACAGACCGGCCTGCCGGAAAATGCCAAAGTCATCGCCTACCGCCGGGCCCCGGCTCGGGATACGCATATTTACAGCCTGAGCGGGGAAGAAGCGGGCGCGGGCCAGGCGGCCCTGATCGACCTGCCCTTTTCCGAGCTGGCGGCGGCCCTGCAGCCTGGTTTTTATTACCTCTGGGCCCCGGGGCTGGGAGGAGATTAGCCGATAACAGACGAACAGCGATCATTCAACATCGAACATCGAATGACAAATCTTTTGACCGAAACAATTTAGCCCGGCTTGTCTTTGTATTAACTTCTTCGCCGAACGCCGAACGCCCAACGCCGAACGGTATTTTCTCACTGAATTCGATGTTCGATGTTGGACGTTCGATGTTCGATGTTCGG
>JALOOY010000213.1 GCA_025454185.1 Thermodesulfobacteriota bacterium | reverse complement strand
ATGATTTCCGCTTTGGACAGGTCGATCAGGGGCGTCCGAATCCGGATCCGCAGCCGCCCTTCCACGCCGGCCTTGGTGGCCAGGTTGGCCATCCGCTCGAAGGCCTCGACATACTCCGGACGGCAATCGGGATACCCCGAATAATCAACGGCGTTGACGCCGATGAAAATGTCTTCCGCTCCCAGTACTTCAGCCCAGGCCAGGGCCAGCGATAAAAAGATCGTGTTCCGGGCCGGCACATAGGTTACCGGGATTTCTTGGACCATTTCCGCTTCGGCCCGTCCTTTGGGAACGGGGGTGGCATCCGTCAGGGCCGAGCCACCGATGCGCGCCAGATTCAGGTCGATGATCAGATGTTCCCTAGCGCCCTGCTGTTCGGCTACCCTGCGGGCAGCCTCCAACTCTTGGGCGTGGCGCTGACCGTAGTTGAAGCTCAGGCTGTATATTTCGTACCCCTCGGAACGGGCCAGGGCCATGACCGTGGTGGAATCCACGCCCCCGCTGGAAAGGACGACCGCTTTCTTGACCTGACGCATGCCTTATCCTGTTCAGACCCCCCGGGCCTCGGGTCCCCAGATGATCTTGTGGAGCTGCAGATGCAGCTTTACCGCCAAACGATCGCTTAAAATCCATTCGGCCAGGATCTTGGGCAACAGTTTTCCTGAAACCGGAGAGAAATGAATATTTTCAACCAAACCCAGCGGAAAATCCTGGCGGGCCAGAACGGCCCTGGCAAAATCGTAATCCGCGCGATCGGTCAACACAAACTTGACCTCGTCCTGCGAGGTAAGCCGGCCCAGATTCTTCCAGTCATTCTTTTCTACTTCGCCGCTGCCGGGACATTTGACATCCAGGATGCGGACACAGCGTTCGTCCGCCAGGGAAACATCTCTGCTGCCGTTGGTTTCCAGCAGGACCCGATATCCGGTATCCAGCAGACGGGTTATCAGCAGCGGCGTCTCGGCCTGGATCAAGGGTTCGCCTCCCGTGACCTCCACCAAAGGACACCCGTGGGAAGCGACACGGGAAAGGATATCTTCGATGGCCAGTTCTTCCCCATCCTCGTAGGCATAGGTAGTGTCGCAATAGACACAGCGCAGGTTGCAGCCCGTCAGGCGGACAAAAACACAGGGGCGTCCGGCAAAGGAGGATTCCCCCTGCAGACTATAAAAAATCTCGTTGATCCGCAGCGCCAATTACTCCTCCCAGTACACGGCGCCGACGCCCTTGGTTTCCGAAACCTTTACCCGGGAAACGCTGATCATTTCGGAATTCAACCGCCGGCCCAGTTCCTGGTAAAGAAACCGGGCCAGATTCTCCGCGGTGGGATTGACCTCCCGAAAAACCGGCAGTTCGTTGAGGTGGTAATGATCCAGTCCCTGGAGGATCTCCTTGACGCCGGCCTCCAGGTCCCCGAAATCGAGGGCCATGCCGAGTTCATCCAGCTTCGTGCAGCGCACGGCGACCTCGATCCCCCAGTTGTGCCCGTGGAGCCGGGCACAGTCCCCCCCATGTCCCGTCAACGCGTGGGCCGCCGCGAATTGGGTGGTTACAAAGATTTCATAGATGCCGGGCATTTCAGTCCCTTCCTTTTTCTGTCCCAATTTTATTCAGGCCCCCCCCGGCTAAGCTCTGGAGTCAGGGCCTGAATGAAATTCAGGATACCCGAATTCTTAAAATTTTAAAACAGGAATCGACTTTACTCACGAGTAAAATCGTGTTATAGCTATTTTACTATGATTTACGAACGGTATCTGAAAACAACGGTTGCCCAGGACTTGCGGGAACGGATGGTATTTATCGGCGGCCCCCGCCAAGTAGGCAAAACTACTTTTGCCTTGTCCTTCCTGTCCCATCCCAGTGAGAAACATCCGGCCTATCTCAACTGGGATAATATCAAAGTAAGGTCTTCCCTGCTGAAAGGCGAATTGCCACCTCGGGAAAAATACCTGGTCCTGGACGAAATACACAAATTCGCCCGCTGGCGCAATCTGGTCAAGGGCTTCTTCGACACCGAAAAATCCGCCAGGGCTTTCATTATAACCGGTTCAGCCCGATTGGACTATTACCGCCGAAGCGGCGACTCCCTTCAGGGCCGCTACCACTATTACCGGCTGCACCCCTTCTCCCTTCCGGAGTTGTCCCGGTCCGCTACCGCCGCGGATTTGGAAAAATTGCTCAAATTCGGAGGGTTTCCGGAACCTTTTTTGAGGGGGGAGGAAAAATTCTGGCGCCGTTGGCAACGTGAACGGATCCGGCGTGTGATTTACGAGGATATTCGGGATTTGGAACAGGTCAAAGAGATCAGTTTGCTGGAACTGCTGGCGGAAGAACTCCCCCATCGGGTGGGAGCACCATTGTCGATCAAAAACCTGAAGGAACTACTCCAGGTTTCCCATGAAACCGTGGAGCGTTGGGTTAAAATCTTAGAGCGCATGTATTACTGTTTCCGCCTGCCGCCATACGGCCCGTCCACGGTGCGGGCTGTCAAGAAAGAGCAGAAGCTCTACTTATGGGATTGGTCCCTGGTCCCGGAAGCGGGAGAAAAATTCGAAAATTTTGTTGCCTGCCAGCTCCTGAAATATTGCCATTTCCGGGAAGACACGGAAGGTTACCGGATGGAACTTCGTTTTTTAAGGGACGTGGATCGGCGGGAAGTGGATTTTGTCATCCTGGAGGAGGGAAAACCGCTACTGGCCGTGGAATGCAAAACCGGGGAAAAAACCATCAATCCGGCCCTGTATTACTTCAAGGAGCGAACCGCGATTCCCAGCTTATATCAGGTTCACCTGGGAAAAAAAGATTTTGAAAGAAACGGCATTCGGGTGCTGCCCCTGACCACTTTCGTTGAAACGCTTCGATTGCCTTGAAAGGAGAACCCATGGCGCAGGTAACCGGAAAGATCATCGAAGTCGATAAATTGACCATCTGGGTGCTGACCGACAACTATTTCGACACCCTGCGGCCGGACAGCGGGATCACCAGGCGCTACCGGGTGGGGCCGGGCAAGTCGATCCACGCCGAACACGGCCTGGCCTATTTCCTGGAAACCGTGGTGGGCGGCGAGACCGGCGCCTGCCTGTTCGATTACGGACTGGACCCGATCGGTGTCCTGAACAATATTGCGGTCCTGGGACTGGATGTAGGCCGAGCCCGGGCTTTCACCCTGAGCCATGGACACTTCGATCATTTTCAGGGCGCGCTGGGGATCCTCAGAAATAACCGGGACCGGATCGCTCCCGGCACCCCCTTTTACGTCGGGGCGGAGTTTTTTAACCCCCGGTATTCCCTGCGGCCGGGGAGCGACCAGCCCCATTTTATCGGCCAATTGAAACGGGAGGAACTCGAAGCCCTGGGGCTTCGGGTGGTGGAAGTGGACGAACCGACCGAGGTCATCCCCGGGGGGTATTTAAGCGGCAATATCGAACGGAGTACACCCTATGAAAAGGTACCGCCTTATCTTTTGATCGAACGCGGGGGCAATCTGGAGCCGGACGACTTTCGGGGCGAGCAGGCCTTCTTCTTCCACGTCAAAGGCAAAGGCCTGGTAGTGCTTTCCGGCTGCGCCCATGCCGGCATCGTCAACACGGTCAAACAGGCCCGGAAGGTTTCCGGCATCCAAAAGATCCACGCCGTTCTGGGCGGCTTGCACCTGATCAACGCCAAACCGGAGATCATTGGGCAAACGGTGGCCGACATCAAGGCCCTGAGGCCGGATTACATAGTGCCCACCCACTGCACCGGCTTCGAGGCGATTGTGGCCTTTCGGCAGGCGATGCCCAACGAATGCATCATCAACACGGCGGGCACGCAGTATACCTTCGCTGCCTGAGTATTTTTTCACCGCAAAGGCGCAAAGGGCGCAAAGAATCTTATTTTTCATAAAATCGTGAAAAACCGATTTTATGAAATCCGCCTTTAGGCGGAACGCCTGTGGAAAAATTTTATTCTTTGCGTTCTTGGCGTCTTTGCGGTGAACAGGTTTTTAAATGCCCATCTCCTTGGAAATAACCACCCGCATGATGTCCGAAGTGCCGCCGCCCACCAGCGGGAAAAAGGAATCCCGCAGGAAGCGCTGGGCCGGGTACTCCATCATCAGTCCGTAGCCGCCGTAGATGGTCAGAGCCTGGCGGCAAATGTAATTGGCGGCTTCCGAGGCCACCAGCTTGGCCATGGCTGCTTCCTGAACGACCTTCTCTCCCCGATCGGCCTTCCAGGCCGCGTAATAGGAATAGAGCTCGGCCGTTTTCAACCGGGCCAGCATGTCCACCAGGCGAAAGCGGACGGCCTGAAAAGTGCTGATGGACTTGCCGAACTGCTCCCGCTCCTGGGCATACCGCAGGGCCCCCTCATAGGCCGCCCTGGCTACACCGATCGACAGGCCGGCGGTCATGACCCGGTCGTCCACCAGGGACTGGGCGATGTTGATCAGCCCCATGTCCTCCTCCCCCAGGAGGCAATCGGCCGGAACGCGCACATTCTCCAACACAAGTTCGGCCGTTTCGGAGGCATGAATGCTGAATTTTTCCAGCTTGCGGCCTACCGAAAAGCCCGGTGTCCCGGTGTCCAGGAGAAACAAGGAAATCCCTTTGAAGCCCTTACCCGGCGTGGTCCGGGCCGCGATGGTGATGAAGTCGGCTACGGTGCCGTTGGTGGTGAAGATCTTGGTCCCGTTCAAAACATAGTGATCTCCGTCACGCTCGGCTTTGGTGCGGATGGCGGCGGCGTCCGACCCGGCGTTGGGTTCGGTCAGCCCAAAGGCGGCGATCATCTTGCCCTGGAGGGCCGGCACCAGGTATTTCTGTTTCAACGCCTCGGTGCCCCATTT
>JALOOY010000212.1 GCA_025454185.1 Thermodesulfobacteriota bacterium | reverse complement strand
GGTTGGACAGGGGCGTCCCTCCGAACAGGCGCTGCAGGGTCAGCACCAGGGCCAGGGCCAGACCGGAAAAACCGGACACGATTCCCCACAGCCCGAATACGTGGATGGGACGGGTGGAATAGGTCAACAGGAACTTCACTGTAATCAGGTCCAGGATGACCCGGATGGTTCGGGAAAGACCGTATTTGGAGCGGCCGAATTTCCGAGGGCGGTGATTGACCGGGATTTCGTCAATGGTTACCCCCATCCAACTGGCGATAGCCGGAATGAACCGGTGCATTTCCCCGTACAGACGGATATGTTTGGCCACCTCCTGTTTAAAGGCCTTCAGGGTGCAGCCGTAGTCATGCAGTTTGACGCCGGTTACCCAGGATATAATCTTATTGGCCAGGTGGGAGGGCAACCTTCGGGTCAGAAAAGGGTCTTTCCGTTTTTCCCGCCAGCCGCTGACGATATCGTAGCCCTCACCGATCTTATCCACCAGCCGGGGGATGTCGGCCGGGTCGTTTTGCAGGTCCCCGTCCATGGTAATGATGATTTCCCCGGTCGCCCGGTCAAATCCGGCGGCCATAGCGGCCGTCTGCCCGAAATTTTTGCGAAAACGGATCAGTTGAAAATGGTCAAACCGGCCCAGCTCCTGGCGGAGGAGTTCCAAGGTCCCATCCTTGCTGCCATCGTCGACGGCGACTATTTCATAAAGCCACCCGGTAGGCCGGAGGGCCTGATAAATTTCCTCCAGCAGGGAAGGAATATTTTTGACCTCGTTATAAAAGGGTATGACAATGGATAGTTTCAAGATAGCTTCAACTCCGGCGTTGGCCATTAAACTGAAATAGAAAACAATTCCTTATAGTTAAAAGATAGTTGGCATCTTGATCCAGGGCGGTGCAAAAGTCAAGGTTTATTTGATCCGCTCGAGGTCCAGTTTCCGGGAAACCACCCAGAGCGGAAAAAGGAGCAGGGTTTCCAGCAGCAGGGCCGCCAGGTTATGGGACCAGAATCCGGGGAGGGTCGGATCCCGGATCAGGTAGGGAAAAACCGGGACCGGGGAGGTCAGCAAGCGGTCGGAGAAAGGCCAGAGCAGGGGGAAACCTGCCGGCGGCCGGCCATCCTGGGTAAAAAAGTCCAGAAAGAGATGCCCCAGAATAAACAGCAGCAACAGAACGCCGCGCCGCCATCCTCGTCCGTCCGGGAACCCGATCCGGGCGGCAACCCCGAGGCCCAGGGCCAGCGCCAGGGAACCCCCCAGGCTGTGGGAGAGGGTCTGGTGAAAGCGGCTGGGTTCTCCCAGGATTATTCCGGGTATGAAATCGAGGTCCGGCGCCAGGGAAGCCAGGAGGGCCAGGCCGGTCGGGATCACGGCCCCTGGTCCGGCCCCCGGGAGACCGGCCCGGAGGAGGTGGACACAGGTCAGGCCAAAAAGGGTGTGAGCGACAGGGGAAGGCATGGACGGGCAGCCAGGAAGTCATCCGGAAAAGAAGTTGCAAGTTTATTGCTGAAGTGCCAATATATCGTGGCCTTGAGTCTGGTCATGGAGGCATGATAACGGTTTTGCACCGGGTATGCAAACCGTAAAAAGGGAGGGGACCGGTTCCATCCCCGGCGTCTGAGCGGTAATCGTGGGAATTTGGCCTGATAAAAAATGGCAGCTCGGGCTGGCCATCGTCCTGGTCCTGGGTGCCGGGGTGCGGGGGCTGCATCTGATTTATCCCCTGATGGATGCGGACCAGGCCATCAACGGGTTGATGGCCCGGCACATCCTCCTCGGAGAATTCCCCGTTTTTTTTTACGGCCAGGAATATTGCGGCAGTCTGGAAAACTACCTGCTTTCGGTTGTATTTCTCCTCTTCGGGGCCAGTCGGTTTACGCTCGACCTCACCATCGGACTCGTTTCCCTTTTGCTGGTTTTTTTTATATTCCACCTCTCAGCCCGGATATTGGGGCCTGGTCGGGCGTTGGTAGCCGCCCTGCTGGCCGGCATTCCTTCGGGGTACTTCGCTTTTTCTTCGGTCCTGGCCCGATCGGCCTATATCGAAACGCCGCTGCTGGGGGTGCTCCTGTTCATTCTGGTCGGCCGGGTCCTTTTCTGCGAAGAACGGCGCCCCGCCCTGTACCTTCTGGCCGGCCTTTTGAGCGGTCTGGGGCTTTGGACCCATTTTTTGTTTGTCTTCTACCTGGCCCCCGCCGGTCTCCTGTTCGTAGTCCGAGAAAAGGGCTCCTGGCGATATCCCCAGGCCTGGCTCTATCTGACAGCCGGGGTGCTGCTGGGAGGGCTTCCTCTCTGGGCGTATAATACCATACATCCCCTGGCCACCTGGCATTTTCTTCAAGGAAACCCAGTACAGGAACCGTTCCGGGATTCCCTGGCCGCGTTTTTTGCGATCCGGCTGCCGGAATTGCTGGGCCTGCGGGATGCCCTGACCCATCAGTATCATTTTCCTTTCTTTTCAATAGCCGTTTTCGGGATCGTCCTCTGTGCCTGGATCTACCTGGTTTACCTGCGGCGGAAGGGGCTGGCCGGACTGGTTCAAAAAAGCAGGGGCACTGCTGCGGAGGTGGAACTGTGGTTGATTTTTCTCTTGCTCTATCCCCTGATTTTTTCCCTCAGCGGTTTTTCAGCCAATCATACCACCCGCTACCTGATGCCCCTCTATCCGGCTGTGCCGATTTTAGGCGCCTTTTTGTTTTTTCATTTCCGGGAAAAGGCGGCTCCCCTGGCCTGGGCCTTTCTGGTTATCCTGCTGGCCGCCCATCTATATGACAATTTTCGAATGGCTTTGGTTTTTCGGACAGACCAGTCCCGGGTCTACCAGCGCAAAGATGAAATCGAGCAGGCCACACTCCAATTTCTAAGGGAAAGAGGGATTCGGACCGTGTATGTCCCGGACTATTGGAGGGCCGTGCCCCTGACTTTTGCGGCCCGGGAGGAAATCATCTTTGCCCAGCCGCTGGCGGATCGCTATCCGCTCTACACCCGGATCGTGGATCGGTCGAGGCGGCCGGCCTTTCTGTTGTCCGGCGATGCCACGGCCTTTGAAGCCACCTTGGCCGCCCTGGGAGGGACGTATCAAAAGAAAAGGATAGGCGAACTCTGGATATTTTTTGATATAATACCGCCTTCTTATCGATACATACCGTTATCCCCCCGCGACTGGGAGGCCTCTTCCAACCGGGGTGAGGTTTCGGTTTCCGCGGTTGTCGACCGAAATCTCGATACCCGCTGGAACCTGATACGGATCATGGAACCGGGCGACACCTTTGTCCTGGACCTGGGCAAGGTCTTAAGCGGCCTGGGGCGAATCACCCTGCTGGCCGGGACCAGGGAAGGGCTGCCCCGGGGAATGCGCCTCGAAATTTCCGCTGACGGACGAAACTGGCGGCACACGCTGTCCATCCCAACTTATTGGGATTCCCTGGTCTGGTCGGGGCCCCATCCTTTTGTCCGTCCGGAAAAAGGGGCACTGGAATTGATTTTTCCCCCCCAGTCGGGCCGTTTCCTGAAAATCATCCAGACCGGTTCCGGTGACCGGTATGCCTGGGAGATCGCCGAGGTCCTGGTCTACCGGGCCGCCCCGGCTGCCCGGGAGGCTTCTCCGGTGGAAGCGCCCCGGGTTGCGGACCTGGTGCGGCGGCTGCCGGAGTTGGGGATCGAGCAATTGCGGGCCGGGCCCTGGATCCAGGCCCACCTGCCTCCCCGTTATCATAGAGAACCCGAATTGAAAAGGAGTTTTCCTCCATTGCCGGAGCCGACCGGTAACTACCTCAGCGATGATCCCTTTCCGGCCCTGGTGGTCCGCAACGATCAGGCGGAGGGGTTGGGCGAGGCCCTGCAGCAACTGGATCCCGGGGTTTACGGGGAGATCCGTTTCCAGGACCTGGCCCTGTTCTACGACGCCAGGCCCCGAAAAAAATACCGGCTGCTGCCCCGCTCCGGGTGGCAGGTCCAGGCCAATTTCAACAATCAGGAGGCCGGGAAGGCGATTGACGGCCATAGGAAAAGCCGCTGGACCAGCGGCGTCCCCCAGGTCCCCGGCCTATGGTTCCGGCTCGATCTGGGGCGTACCGTTTACATCAATCGGCTCCGCCTGCGGCTGGGTGAATCACAGCGAGACTTCCCCCGAAGACTGGAGACGCGTTTTTCGCGCAACGGACGCGATTGGTGGGGTGCAGCAGCCCTGAATCCATCCCTGTATTGGGACGGAGAGAACTTGTTCCGGGAAGACCCGCAGGGGGAGACGGACCTGCTATTCCCGGAGACGCTCGCCCGCTATGTCGAGTTCCGACAGTCCGGGCGGGACCCGGTGTATTACTGGTCCATTCATGAGATCGAACTCTATCGACAGAACGGCGGCAGTCCTGATTAAAACCCCTTGGCCCCTGGTCCTGATCTTCCTGGCAGCGGTCATCGTCCGGGTGGTACCCCTGACGACCGCCCAGTTGTGGCGGGATGAGGCCGTGGTGGGGATCATGAGTCTACGGGTCTTGGCCGGGGATTTCCCCGTATTCTTTTTCGGCCAGAATTTCATGGGCGCGCTGGAGGCCTACTTGAGCGCGGTACTGGTCCTCCTCGGCGGTCCCCAGGCCTGGGTCTTGGAACTGCTGCCCGTCCTCCTTTCTCTTTTTTTCCTGTTCCTGATCGAGCGGCTGGGGAACCGGCTCCTGTCCCCGAGCGCGGTTCGGACCGCCTTACTCTACCTGGCCCTGCCTCCGGTATTTTTACTGGATTGGGCCCAGGTCGGGAGATCCGTCAACCTGGCGGCCCTCGGTCTCCTGGCCGGTCTGGGCTGGTGGACCAACCACCTGGCGGTGGTCTATCTGCTTCCCGTGTTTCTTTTCCTCTGGCTGCACGACAAAAAGGTTTTTCTCCGTCCCGCCTTTTACCTGCTGGTCCTTTTTTTTCTTTTCGGGCAGCTCCCCCAATTCCTCTATCAGATCCGGCAGCCCGGGCCGGGACTGGGTATTCTGTCGCTGATCGTCTGGCCCGATTGGCCGGTCATTGGCCGGGATTTTTTTGGCAACGCCTGGCCCATCTTGGGCGGCATTCCCTATCCTTTATCGTTCGAACCGGCCAAGTGGCTGCCTTACCTGGTCTTCCTGGTCACTACGGGACTCGCTCTGGGATATGCCGCCTGGCAGCGCCGGGCGGCCCTGGCCGGCTTGCTGCGGCTCAATTTGGGCCGGACCAGCGGCCTCGACCTGCTCGGCCTTGTTTTTATCGCTGCCCTGGCCATCAACTTTCTGACGGTGTTCAATATCCGCCTGAACGACAACGACCAGAAATATCTCCTGCCCGTGTATAGCGCGTTGCCCTTTTTTTTGGCTCTGTTCCTGGAGCGGCTGGACCGCCGGCGGAGGGGCGCCGGCCTCCTGGTACTGTTCCTGCTCCTGGGTGTCAATCTCTGGGGGATCCTCCTCAAGCCAGGGTGGCCGGCACTGGACCGGGAAAGGCGGGCGGCTATCGGGCGGGAGAAAACAAACGACCTGGCCCTGTGGCAGGCCCTCCGTGAACTGGGCCTCACACGGATTCAGGCCGGGGAAGAGCTGGGCGCGCGGCTGACCTTTATCTCCGCCGAACAGATCATTGCCGCCGATCCCTATCAGTCCGTCTCTCTGCGCTACGGCCGCCGGGTGGAGGGGACAGACCGTCCGGCCTATCTCTTTCAGGGAGATCAACCCGACTGGGAGAACAACCTCCAGGCCCTGGGGGGCGGCTGGCGCAAGACGACCCTGGTCGCCGGGTATGTCCTCTATGCCGACTTCAGGCCGCCCGCCGGTCCCTGGGTGGCGCTGCCGGCTTCCGGCTGGACGGCGCCGCAGGGTGATCCGGAGGTGCCCAGGGCCTTCGACGGTGATTTCGGGACCAGTTGGCAGGTTCCGCAGCAGACGGGGACCTGTTTTACCCTGGATCTGGGTCGGCGGGAGACTATCAGTAAAGTTGTCTGGTGGCCGGGTGATTATCCGGAAGTGCCCGGCGGTTACCGGCTGGAAGTGTCGGAAACGGGAAAGGAATGGCAAGTGATCACCCGGGTGGAAAATTATCGGGGACCTTTTTTCTGGTCCGGTCCGGGTCCGGTGATCAAGGTCCGTAGAGGGCGGATGGAGACCTCCTTCGACCCGGTTTCCGCAAGATTTGTGCGTCTGGTATTCTTCAACGGACGGCCGGGGGGGATCTGGTCCATCAATGAAATGGTGGTTTATGCACCCTGGGAAGGACAGGTGTTGGCCAAGGCCGAACCGCCGGTCCTGCGGGATTTAGTGCTGTTTCTTAAGGAAGAAAAAAGAAAAT